>JACCSV010000175.1 GCA_013812805.1 Sphingomonas sp.
GCACCTTGCTTGCGCCGCCTGCTCCTGCGGAGGCCGAAACGGCGATCTTCGGCCCCGACCTCGCCCAAGTGAAGGGGCAGGAGGTTGCCAAGCGGGCGCTCGAGATCGCGGCAGCCGGCGGTCACAACCTGCTGATGAGCGGCCCGCCTGGAGCCGGCAAGTCGCTGCTCGCCGCCTGCCTGCCGGGCATATTGCCGCCGCTCGAGCCGTCGGAAGCGCTGGAAGTTTCGATGGTCGCCTCAGTTGCAGGCGAGCTCGCGGGCGGAAAGATCCGTCGGCGCCGCCCGTTTCGCTCGCCGCACCATTCCGCCTCGATGCCGGCGCTGGTCGGCGGCGGTCTCAAGGTCCGGCCGGGCGAGATTAGCCTTGCCCATCTCGGCGTGCTGTTCCTCGACGAGCTCCCCGAATTCCAGCGCCAGGTGCTCGATTCGCTTCGCCAGCCGCTGGAGACCGGAAGCGTCAGCGTTGCCCGCGCTAACACCCACGTCACCTTCCCGGCGCGGGTGCAGCTGATCGCGGCGATGAATCCGTGCCGCTGCGGGCATCTGGGTGATCCGGCGCTCGCGTGCAGCCGCGCCCCGCGCTGCGCGGCGGACTACCAGGCCCGCGTCTCAGGGCCCTTGCTCGACCGCATCGACCTTCATGTCGAGGTCCCGGGAGTTTCGGCCGCCGACCTGACATTGCCACCGCCGGCCGAGGGCAGCGGCGAGGTCGCCGCTCGGGTCGCGGCGGCGCGGACGGTTCAGTCGCGGCGCTTCAACGACTCGGGCGTACGCACCAATGCCGAGGCCGACGGCGAGCTGCTGGACCGGGTTGCGACCCCGGACGAGCCGGGCCGCAAGCTGCTCGCCGATGCGGCCGCGGCGATGCGGCTGTCGGCTCGCGGCTTTCATCGTGTCCTCAGGGTTTCGCGCACCATCGCTGACCTTGCGGGCACCGAGCAGGTCGGCCGAATCCATGTTGCCGAAGCTTTGAGCTATCGCCGGCAAGCCCCGCGCAATTGATTGGGCGCCGCGGCTCGCCTACCTAGTCGGCTCGCCCGGGCCCCCGTGGCGGAATGGTAGACGCGCTCGACTCAAAATCGAGTTCTTAACCGGAGTGTCGGTTCGAGTCCGACCGGGGGCACCAGCACTTCCGTGATTTCTCGCGCCAAGGCCGCTGGCGGGGTCTCAAGGCCGCAGCTATGGTGCGGCTCATGGACGCGCAGACCAAGAAGCAGCGGAAGGACAGGGTCGACGCCCACGAGCTAGCGGAGGCGTTCACCGCCAAGCGTGACCGGCTGCTTGCGGCACTGACCCTGATCGCCGGCGCCGGCCTCCTGATCGCGCTTCCCTTCGCGCTCCGTGCGGGTGCGGAGTTCTTCCTGCCGGTGACTGCGGCCCTGGTCATCGCCATCGCCCTCGTGCCGATGCTCGAATGGTTCGAGCGCCACAGGATCCCGTCGGCTGCAGCGGCAGCGCTGTGCGTCGTACTGTTCCTCACCGTGATGATCTTCGCAATCGGCTCGATCGTCCTTCCGGCGATCGACTGGGTGGCCCTGGTGCCGCAACGGATCGACGCCATTCGAACGGCGATGGAGCCGCTGCTCAATCTCTATCAAAACCTCGATCGCTTCATCACCCAGACGTTGTCTCAAATGGGATCGCCGGCGGATGACAGCCGAACCGTGCGGATCGAGACCCCCAATTCGATGATGGGGCTTTTGACCGCCTCCGCGCCGCACGCGATGATCCAGCTGTTCTTCGCGCTTCTGGTGATCTTTTTCTTCCTGTCGGGCTGGACGGCGATGCGGAAGAATACGATCGTCAGCCGCGGCAGCTTCGAAGGCGCCCTGACGACTGCACGGGTGATCCAGCAAGTGGTTGGTTCGACCTCCACCTATCTCGGCACGATCACCCTCATCAATATTTCGCTCGGCGCGCTCACCGCGCTGATCCTGTGGCAGCTTGGAATGACTTCGCCGCTGATGTGGGGCGGCATAGTCGCGGTTCTTAACTATATCCCTTACCTGGGTCCGATCGCTTCGGCCGCGTTGCTGTTCTTGGGTGGCCTGATGGTCTTCCAGGACGCCTGGGCGGCCCTGTTGCCACCTTTGGTGTTCGTGTCGCTGCACATGGTCGAGGCCAATCTGATCACGCCGATGATCATCGGGCGCAGGCTGACGATCAACCCGCTGGCGATCCTCGTTTCGCTGAGCTTCTGGGCGTGGGTCTGGGGGACGACCGGCGCCCTGCTCGCGGTTCCGCTGCTGATCATCATGAAGCAGGTGTTTTCCGCGGCCGGCACCCCCGATATCGCTGGATTCCTGTTCGAGCACGGGACTTTGACCCACGTCGGCGAAGAGGAGGAAGACGACGAGCCCGTCGTTGTTGACAGTGAAAAGGGGCTCACCTAGGTCGCCCGCCTTGCAATTGCGCGGGTGTAGCTCAGTTGGTTAGAGCGCCGGCCTGTCACGCCGGAGGTCGCGGGTTCAAGTCCCGTCACTCGCGCCATTTTGCAAGGCAATCGGCAGTTTTGGCGAATCGCTCAAGCTGCGGTAACCATCACCCGGGATGAGGGGAGATGATGCCTACGCGGTGCTCGGGCTTTGGCCAGGAGCGGGGCGCGCCGAGATCGACCAGGCCTATCGCCGGCTGATCAAGCGCTATCATCCTGATTATGCAGGCGGCGACGCGAACCGGGCCGCCGAGATCAATCGTGCTTACTCGCTGCTTCGATCTGTCGTCCGGGCAGCGCCGCCCCGACCGCCGCCATCGGCGGCAATGCAGCCGTTGCCTTATCCGCGATCCTCGTCGAAATCGCCGGCGCTGGCACTCGGCGTTGCAGTGGTCGTGGCGGCGGCGGTGCTGGTCTGGAGCGCGGTGCCGACGGACACACGGTCCTGGTCGCGATTTGCAACGCCCGACACCGAATCTCCCTTCACTGATAGCCCCACCGTTCGCGCTTCGGGCGCGAGCCTCAGCCTCGACGAACCACTGGCCACAGAACTGATCGAAAGCTCAGTTGATGACGCGATGCGGCTCCACGCCGGCGGCGACCCTGCACAGGCTGCTCAGCTCAGCCGCGACTGCCTGCGCCGCCTGGGCACCAATCCCAGCGTGCAGCTGTTCGACTCCTGCGCCGCTTATGACGAAGCGATTGCGATCCTCGGTGTCGACAATCCGGCGTTCGAATCGGGCGCGTTCAACCCCTCGGCAGTTACCGCTCGCCAAGTTGGTGCAGCGCGCCTGATTTCGGCTGATTATTTTGAGGCGGAGTCGCGGCTCCAGCAGATTCGCTCTCGAGTGCACCTGGTTCTGCTTCCGCGAATTCCGTACGTGCGCCGCGCCGTCGAGGAGCGAATGCCGGTAATCCCCCCCAGTCCGAGGATCGCAGAAGCTCCGGCAGTGAGGCCGGCCATCCCGCCGCGGGCCGAGACCGGCCCGGCCGGGGTTCGAGTCAGTGTCGCCAGGCCGGCGCCACAGGCTGTTCGCCGGGTAAGTGTGCAGCAGCGCCCGGCTCCGCAGCCACGGCGCGCGTTACCACCACCGGCGCGGAGCGCTACTCCGCCGCCCCCGGCGCGATCGACCCAGACGCGACCAGTTCCCGAATGGCAGAAGCCGATCAAGCCGACCTGGCAACGGCCGCTGGCGCCAGCGAATGATTAGTAGCTAGATCAGTCGATCAAAGCGCGTCGCCGGCTTGCTTGGAAGTCTCGCTCGAAGAGCTGGTGGCCGCGGCTGAGCGGCCCAAAGGTGCCTCGGCGGTCCCTGGCTTGTCCGACAGCGACCAGCGCAGATTGTCCGACGCAGCGACCTTTTCGACGTATGGTTCGCGAGGCGCCTTTTCGGCGGCTTCGCGGGCCTGGTTGAACTGCACCAAGTTGAAGCGGATTGCGACCCGCCCGGGTTCGGCCTTGGCCACTTCGGCGCCGGGGATTTCCTCGACCACGGCTTCGGGTGGCACGACCGGGGTCGCCCCCCGCGCTGCAAACGCCGCAAGCGAAATCGTCCGAAGCGTCGCCGAATCCGGCTCCCGGCGTGCATAGCGCTGGGTAAAGGCGGGCGGACGTCCCCAGCCGCCGTCCCAACGATAGAACAGGTGGGCGCCGATGACGGCGTTCTTGGCCAAGGTCGGCGCCCAGTAAGGCAGGACGTAATTGGCGTGATAATGAGTGGCCCAGCCGACCGGCGCGTACACGAACCCGCTGAGCGCGGCGTGGGCAATTCGCCGCGCGCGCGCCCAGCTGGCGGTGCTGGGGCTACGCAGTAGCGAGCCGTCGCAGGTGAAGCTGAACTGGCAGCCCGTTGCCCGCGTCGATCCCTGAAAGACCACCGCGCAGACGCTCGACGGGAAGGCAGGATGCCGGACCCGGTTCAAAACGACCTGGGCAACGGCGCGGAGGCCATCGTCGCTTTCGTTGCCGGCTTCGTAATACGCTGCGCTGGTCAGGCATTCGAGAGCTTGCGAGCGCGTTGCGGTCGACAGGCTGACGGTGCTGAACGGAACGGCGGCCGGATTGGGGCCGCTCGCCAGCGGAATCTCCTGGTTGAGGGTCAGCGCCTGTTCGGGAGCAACGTCGCGGATCAGCAGCGGCGGCGGCGCCGGAGGGGGTGCCTCGGCACTCGGGCGAGACAGTCCGTCCAGACCAGGGGTCGACAAGGCAGCGCCCGCTGACGCGACGGTAACCGCCGCGGCGAGCACGCCGAACGCGATCAACTCGCGCGGGTGTTTGTCCCACAAACGGGCTGTTGAGAGAGGTATCGCGGTCATCGTGGGAGGATCGGTGCTATAGCTTCCTGATACGCTTTGTTCAATGACCGCGGCCTGAATGGTCGCGCCAGCGCGCCGTTTCGGCCCATCGGAGCAACGGTTTCAGCGGCACAATCCAGGCGAGGCCGGCAGCCAGGTAGAAGATCGCCTGGACCAGCACCGGCCAATCTCCGACTATCGGTGCCAGCGACACGACGAGCAGCGCCCACACTGCGATGATCAACAGGATTGCGGCAATCGCCGCCGGTTTGCGCCACGACGGCTTCACCGCTTGAACCATTCCAGACGCTCGGGGCTGGCGAACCCGTCGAGAGGTATGTCCCAGGGATCCGCCGGAATGGCGCCCCTGATCCGCTGGATCGACCATCCCACCCCGACCAGTTTGGCGCCGCCTTTGCGTAAGCGACCGAGCACCCGGTCGTAATGGCCCTTGCCGCGGCCCAGCCGGTTGCCCTTCGAATCGACGGCGATCAGCGGCACCAGGACAAGGTCAGGCTCCACCGCAGGAGCGGTCAGTTTCGGCTGCAGAATTCCAAACGGCCCCGGCGACAGCGGATCGCCCGCAAGGAAACGGAACGGCTTGGCCGGGTTGTGAAAGGCGGGAAAGGCGACGATCGCGCCGACCGAGCGCGCTTCCTCCATCGCCAACAGCGGGCTGATCTCGCTTCCCAGCGGCGAATAGCCGCCGACCACCGAGGCGGAGGCGCACACTGCAGTCAGGCGCTCGGCAAGCTTTTGCTCCAGCCGCGTCTTGGCCGCGTCCCCGACGCTTCGAACGAACGTCTTGCGCGCGTCGAGCGCTGCGATCCGCCGCAATTCCTTGAGCGAGGGCTCAAGCGGCGGCTGGGGTCCGAACGGGTCGGGAGGGGAGGGGAGTGACGGGACCACCATGGCCGTTTGCCGGAAATCCTCTGACGCCACAAACGTCAGGTGGGAACCATGTGCTTCGGACCAGGGTCCGGGCAGGGACAGCTCCCTAGGATAATGAATAGCCTCAGGGA
>JACCSV010000061.1 GCA_013812805.1 Sphingomonas sp.
GAAGTGACCACCAATGCTTCGCCTTCGGGGCGCGGCGAAGATCCGGGCGAACCCAGACTTTAGGAGATCGAGACATGCGCGCACTCACCTGGCACGGCCGCCACGACGTCCGCGTCGACACGGTCGACGACCCCGAAATCGTCAATCCCCGCGATTGCATCCTTCGAGTCACCTCGACGGCGATCTGCGGCTCGGACCTGCACCTCTACGACGGCTACATCCCGACGATGCGCGCCGGCGACATCCTCGGCCATGAGTTCATGGGCGAAGTGGTCGAAGTCGGCGCCAAGAGCACGCTCAAGAAGGGGCAGCGGGTGATCGTCCCGTTCCCGATCGCGTGCGGCGACTGCTTCTTCTGTAAGAAGCAGCAATTCTCCTGCTGCGACAACAGCAACCCCGCCGAGACTTCGGACGCATCGAATGCGATGCTCGGCTACCCGATGGCGGGAATCTTCGGCTATTCGCGACTGACCGGCGCCTACGCGGGCGGTCAGGCGGAGTATGTGCGGGTGCCGTACTCCGACGTCGGCCCGCTTGTGATTCCGGACCATCTCGACGACGACAAGGTTCTGTTTCTCACCGACATCCTGCCGACCGGCTGGATGGCGGCGGAGAATTGCGAGATCGAGCCCGGCGACACGGTCGCGGTCTGGGGCTGCGGACCGGTCGGGCTGTTCGCGGTCCAGTCTGCCTTCGTCCAGGGGGCGCACCGGGTCATCGCCATCGACCATTATCCAAAGCGGCTTGAGCTTGCCAAGCAGATGGGCGCCGAAATCCTCGACTATCGCGAGGTCGAGGTGCTCTCCGCACTCGCCGAGATGACCGGCGGCATCGGCCCCGACGCCTGCATCGACGCGGTCGGCATGGAGGCGCACGGCCTGTCGATCGACAATGTCCTCGACACGGTGAAGGCGCATTTGTTCCTGACCACCGACCGCGCTCACGTGCTTCGTCAAATCCTGATGGCCGTGCGCAAGGGCGGGAGGGTGTCGATACCCGGCGTCTACGGCGGGTTCACCGACAAATTCCCGGTTGGCGCGCTGATGGAAAAAGCGCTGACCGTGAAGACCGGGCAAACCCACGTCCACCGTTACAAGGAGCCGCTGCTCAAGCTGATCGAGGAAGGGAAGATCGACACCACTTTCCTGATCTCGCACCACGCCTCGCTCGAGCAGGCGCCGGAGATGTACAAGCATTGGCACGATGACCAGGACACCTACACCAAGATCGTTCTGAAAACGGACGCGGCCGCGGTGCCGGGCGCTGACGAGCAGGCGAAACAGAGCGAGCTTGCCTGACGGTTATCGCGCGCCGGGATTGTTAGCCGGCGACAAGCGCTTTAGGTTGAGTTGCAGTTGCAGGAGGGCGCGCTGACTACTCACGGTACCACACCGCCTGCGGCACACTCCTTCGTTCGCAAAGTGCTGATTGTGCTTGCGCTGGCGAGTTTGTTCTTCCTTGCCTGGCACCTGCGCGGCGCCATCCTGATGCTGTTCGGCGCGGTTGTCGTCGCTTCGGTCTTCCGGGCGCTTGCCGATCTGTTGCGAAAATGGCTGCGGCTGCCGGATGGGCTTGCCGTGGCAGCCTCGGTGCTGATCATCCTCGGCTCGATCGTCGCCCTCGGCGCCTTTTTCGGATCGCAGTTCAGCCAGCAGGTCGAGATTCTGAGAGAGGCGCTTCCGCGCGCTTGGGACTCGCTCGAACGGCGACTCGGCGAACTCGGGCTTGGCGAAGCGCTCACCCAGGGCATCACCGGCGGCAGCGCGTTCGCCAATGTCGGCCGGACGATCATCTCGGTCGGCAGCGGAGTGGCAGATACGGTCGTGGTTATTTTTGGCGGCATCTTCCTTGCCGCACAGCCCAATTTCTACCGGATCGGAGCGATCAAGCTGGTGCCGTCGGCAAAACGCGCACTGGTGGCCGAGGCGATAATCGATTCCGAGCGGGCGCTTCGCCTGTGGCTCAAGGGCCAACTGATCGCGATGGTGATCGTCGGTGTGGCGATCGGTCTCGGCTTGTGGCTGCTCGGGATGCCCTCGGCGCTGGTGCTCGGCCTGCTCGCAGGACTGCTGGAGTTCATTCCGTTTGCCGGGCCGATCATTTCCGCCGTTCCGGCAGTGCTGCTTGCCGTTGCGGTCAGCCCCGACCTCGCGCTGTGGGTGGTACTGCTCTACATCGCCGTCCAGCAGGTCGAAGGGGCAGTGCTCCAGCCGCTGGTGCAGCAATATGCGGTCGACCTTCCCGGAGTGATCCTGCTGTTCGCGCTGATCGCCTTCGGCACCCTGTTCGGAGCTATCGGAGTCATCCTCGCGGCCCCGCTGGCGGTGGTCACCTACGTGCTGGTCAAGCGCCTCTACGTCCGTGAAGCGCTCGAGACGAACACGCCGATCCCGGGCGAAAGCGACTCCAAATGAGCCTGCCTAGCGCTCAGACTTCGAACACAGCGTAGGGCCGGCCAAACTTCTCTTTCAGCACGAATTGCGCGCAATTGTAGACCGGCGTGCCGCGCATCGTCTTGCCCTCGTAAGCGCCGTGGTGGGCGTGGCCGTGGACCACCGCGGCGATATTGTCGAAGCGGTCGAGCGCATCGGCCAGCCGCGAGGAGCCGAGATATTGGTAGATTTCGATCGGCTCGCCCTCGAGCGTGTCGATCACCGGCGAATAGTGAAGCACCGCAAAGATTTTCTCGGTGCGAAGCGAGCGCAACGCGTTCTCGAGCTTGCGCGCTTCGTTGTTGGCGACGTCGACGAACGCCTTGATCTCCGGCTCCCCGAACGGCGCCAGCTCGCCACGGCCGAACCCGCCGATAAAGCCCTTGACCCCGGCAAAGCCGACTCCGTCCAGCTCCACCGCTTGCTCCCCGAGTATTGTCATTCCCGCTTCGTGCAGGATTCGCGCGACCTCCTCCGGCTGACCGCATTCGTAGTCATGGTTGCCAAGCACCCCGAGCACCGGAATCGTGCACATGCGAATGTCCTCGGCCAGGATCTCCGCTTCGCTGGTCTTGCCGAAGTTGGTGAGGTCGCCGCACAGCACCAGCACGTCGGCGGCTTCCGAGATTTCGCGGAAGAGGCGCCGAAAAGGGGCCACCGAATCCTCAGTGACGTGCAGGTCGCCGGTCGCTGCGATCTTCACTCAAACTCCTCAGTGCTTGTCTGAATATTGTTCTTCGAGGT
>JACCSV010000187.1 GCA_013812805.1 Sphingomonas sp.
GCTTGGTATAGGCATGGGCGATGCTGTTGACCGCGTAGACTTCATTCTCCTCGTCGAAATTGGTGTCGAACGCGTTCATCACCAGCACGAATTCCTGCCATTTGGAATTGTCGGGTGAGCCCAGCAGCCGCGACCGCGCGGCAGGTGCCTCTGCCGCATGGCGCGCCGGATCGGGATCGATGATGAAGGCGCCGTAGAGCCCCTTGTGGATGTGGCGCTTCAGCGGGACTGAGTGGCAGTGGTAGAGGTGGCAGCCGAAGGGCCGAGCTTCGAATTCGTACACGAACTCGCCGCCAGGAAGGACGTTTCCGGCGCCTGGCACCCCGTCCATCCGCGCCGAGTGGATGCCGTGGAAATGGATCGAATGCGGGTGCGATCCGAAATTCTGAAAGCGGATACGCACGAAATCACCTTCCGTGACCCGCAGTGTCGGACCCGGAACGCGTCCGTTGTACGTCCAGGCGGGGAACATCAGCCCGGGCGCGATCTCGATTTCCTTGTCTTCGGCGATGAAGTCGAACTCGCGGAGCGTTCGGCCATCCGGCAGCCGCGAAACTCTGCCGCGGTCCCAGCTGGTGAGGATGTCGTGGGGATCGAAGCCGTTGCGGCCATAGTCGACTGCCCCCGGCGTGATCATGCCGTCGTGGTGGGCATGAGGCGAATTCCGCGGCGCCTTCGCGGAGATTGGCTGAGCATTCGCCGCCGGAGCGACCAGCCGCCCGATCTGCGATCCGCCAAGCAGCGCGCCGCCAGACAGAACCAGGCGCCGACTCACACGGCCTTTCAACCAGCCGCTCCCAAACGCCATTAAACCCTCTCAACCGATGCTTAAGCCGCTGGCACAACGTCACTGCACCGGCTGCAAGATGTAACCAATGCTACAGTTTCGGGCAACGCTTTGATTTTCGATGCCGCGCCGCTAGACCCGTCTGGCGCCGATATGGGAGTGCAGGTGGAAGAGCCGGCCGAAGACACGCAAAGCGCGAACTTGCCAGCGCCGGAGCAGAGGGCTGAGAACTTCCGACAGACCCGGCGCGCCCGTAGAACCGAGGTCGCGGAGGACTATGTCGAGCTGATCGCCGACCTGATCGATAGCGGCGGCGAGGCGCGCGCCGTGGACATCGCTCGCGGACTGGGCGTCAGCCACGCGACGGTCGTCAAGACCATCGCCCGGTTACAGCGTGACGGACTGGTCGTCACCAAGCCGTACCGCGCCGTGTTCCTGACCGCCGAAGGCCGCCGCCTCGCCCTATGGTCGAGGAAACGGCACGAACTGGTTCTGCGGTTTCTGCTCGCCATCGGCGTGAGCGAGGAGACTGCCCATGCCGATGCGGAAGGGATGGAGCATCACGTCAGCTCCGAGACGCTCGCTGCCTTCGAACGCGTGATCGCGTCTCTCCCTAAGAACTTGAGAGCAGATTGAATACACCCTCTCTCTCCTTCGTCATGGGGCCAGAGCAGACACGAACTCCGAGGCGCGCTAATGCGCCGGCGGTGACCGCTGTGACTGACATCGTCCCCGACAGCGAGCGGCGCGGGGTGATCGGCGCGCTGCCGCCGCGCTTGAGGCCGTTGGCGTCGCTGATGCGGCTCGACCGGCCGATCGGCACGTGGTTGCTGTACTGGCCATGCGCCTGGAGCGTGGCGCTGGCCGGGATCGAGCGCCGGTGGGACCTGTTCCTGTGGCTTGCGCTCGGCGCCTTCGCGATGCGCAGTGCGGGGTGCGTCTATAACGACATTGTCGACCGCGACCTCGACCGCCGCGTCGAGCGAACGCGGCTGCGGCCGCTGGTGAGCAAGCGGGTTTCCCTGACCGCCGCCTGGGTCCTGATCGCGATTCTGTGCGGGCTCGGGCTGCTGGTCTTGCTGCAGCTGAACGTCGCCGCAGCGATCATCGCGATGGCAAGCATCGCGCTGGTCGCCGCTTATCCTTTCATGAAGCGCATCACCTGGTGGCCGCAGGCGTGGCTGGGCCTGGTGTTTTCGTGGGGGGCGCTGGTCGGCTGGCCGGCGGTTACGGGAAGTCTCGACTGGCCGCCGGTCCTGCTGTGGCTTGGAAGCGTCGCCTGGGTGATCGGCTACGACACGCTCTATGCGTTTCAGGACATCGAGGATGACGCGCTGGTCGGCGTGAAGAGCAGTGCCCGGCGTATGGGCGCCAAGGCACCGCTCGGCGTCGGCATCTTCTATGCGCTGGCGGTGCTGCTGTGGGGAGCGGCGGTGTGGGCGGTGCGGCCGGACTGGGTAGCGCTGCTGGCGCTCGCCCCGGCGGCGCTGCACTTGCTCAACCAGGCGCTGCGCGCGGACGTTGGCAACGGCGAGGGTGCGCTGCGGCTGTTCCGCTCCAACCGCACCTGCGGCTTGCTGGTCTTCCTCGGCATGCTGGTCGTCGGCCTCACCAGCCGCTAGGCGGCGGCGATGCTTTCAACCCAAGATTCTCGGCAAATGGTCGAGCGGCTCGTCGAGCGCGCCGCCGCTGCCGGCGCCGACGCGGCCGATGCGCTGTACGTCGGCGAGCGCTCGAGCAGCGTCGAAGTCCGCCTCGGCGAGCTTGAGCAGCTTGGGCGTTCCGAGGGGGAAGACCTCGGCCTGCGGGTGTTCGTCGGTAGCAGGTCCGCGACCGTTTCCTCTTCCGACCTGTCAGCCGACGCGCTCGATGCGTTGATCGAACGGGCGCTGGCGATGGCGGCGCAAGCGCCTGAGGATCCCTTTGCAGGAATGGCACCGAGCGAGCAGCTTGAGCTGGGCGAGCTCGCCAGTCTCGACACGATCGATCCCGCCGAACCCGATCCCGCCGAGCTTCGCCAGCGCGCGCTCGAGGCCGAGCAGGCGGCGCTTGCCGTTGCCGGAGTCAGCAATTCGACCGGGGCATCGGCCAGTGCCTCGGCATCGGCGATCGCGCTTGCGACGTCGGGCGGCTTTGCCGGCGCCTACCAGGCGACCGGCTTCAGCTGCTCGGCCGGCGTTATCGCGGGGGAGGGCGCGTCGATGCAGCGCGACCATGCCTGGCACAGCGCCCGGCACCTCGCCGAGCTCGACCGCGCCGAGGAGATCGGGCGACTGGCGGGCGAGCGGGCGGTGGCGCGGCTTGACCCCGTGCGCCCGCAATCGGGGCGGATGCCGGTGCTGTTCGACCCGCGGGTTTCCGCGTCCCTGCTCGGCCATTTCGCCGGCGCGATCGGGGGTGCTGCAGTCGCCCGCAAGTCGAGCTTCCTTCAGGACAAATTGGGCAGCCAGGTGTTCGGCGAAGGCGTGACGATCATCGACGATCCGCTGCGCCTCCGCGGCCTCCGGTCGCGCCCGTTCGACGGCGAAGGCGTGCGGGTGATGACGAGCGAGATCGTCGCCGGCGGAGTTCTACGGACATGGATGGCGGAAAGCGCATCGGCGCGGCAGCTGGGCATTGCGCCGACCGGCCACGCCGCGCGCGGCGTCGGCGGCTCACCCGGAGCGAGCCCGAGCAATTTCTACATGGCCGCGGGCGAGCGCAGCCGAGCTGAGCTGCTGGCGGCCTTCCCGGAGGCGATTTTGGTGACCGAGCTGATCGGCCACGGGGTCAGCGGAGTCACCGGCGACTACAGCCGCGGCGCCGCCGGCTTCCTCGTCAGCGGCGGCGAGATCGGTGCGGCGGTGCAGGAGATCACCATCGCGTCGAACCTCATCGAGATGTTCGCGACGCTCGAACCGGGATCGGACCTCGAACTCCGCCGCGGGATCGACGCGCCGACCATCCTCGTGCCGGAAATGACGATCGCCTCGGGCTAGGCCTCGCCGACCGGCGCGAGCCCAAGCCGCCCGATCTCGATCTTTGGGCAACGATCCATCACCACCTTGAGGCCAGCCGCCTCGGCGCGCGCCGAGGCTTCCTCGTTGGTCACGCCGAGCTGCATCCACACCGCCCTGGCGCCGACCGCGATCGCTTCGTCGACGGCATCGCCTGCCGCTTCAGGCCGGCGGAAGATGTCGACGATGTCGATCGGCTCACCGATCTGGCCAAGCTCGCGCCATACGAACTCGCCGTGGACATGCTCGCCGGTGATCTGCGGGTTGACCGGGATCACCCGATAGCCGTGGCCCTGGAGGAATTTCATCACCCCATAAGAGGCGCGGTCGGGCCGGTCGGACGCGCCGACCATGGCGATGATGCGCGCGGTCGTGAGCAGCTCGATTATGTCTTCGTCGCGTGTCAGCGGCATCTTGAGTCTCCTTCGCTTTGGTCATTTCAGGGCGTCCAGCAGCTTGCGGGCCAGCGCCGTGAAGGCTTCGCCCTCCGGCCCGTTCGCGGCAGCGGGCGGCCGCCCTGCATCCGACGCTTCGCAAAGCGCCGACGATAACGGCAGTCGGCCGAGGAACGGGATCCCCATCTCCCGCGCCGCATCTTCAGCACCGCCACTTCCGAATGGATCCGACTGCTCGCCGCAATGCGGACAGATGTAGCCGGCCATATTCTCGACGAGGCCGAGCACCGGCACCGACATCTTCGCGAACAGATCGACGGCGCGGGTGGCGTCGATCAGCGACAAGGCCTGCGGGGTGGAGATGATCACCGCTCCATCCGGCCGCGATTTCTGCATCAGCGACAATTGCACGTCGCCGGTCCCAGGCGGCAAGTCGACCAGCAACAGCTCGGCATCGTCCCAATTGGCCTCGACCAATTGCGCCAGCGCTCCCGACGCCATCGGCCCGCGCCAGGCAAGGGCATGGCCGGGAGCAACCAACTGTCCGAGCGAGAGGAAGCGGATGCCGTGTGCTTCGACCGGGTTGAGCTTTTTGTCCTCCGCGGTCGGCTTGGAGTCGGAGCCGAGGAGCCGGGTCTGTGATGGCCCGTAAACGTCAGCGTCGATCAGCCCGACCTTCTTGCCGAGCCGGGCCAGCGCCACCGCGAGGTTGGTGGTGAGCGTCGATTTCCCAACGCCGCCCTTGCCGCTGGCGATGGCGATGAGCTTGCGCTGCGTTTGCGACGCGGTGAGCGCGACCCGTACCTGTTCGACGCCGGCAATCCCGCCGCCTGCAGATTGCAGCCGCCGTTCCATCGAAACCCGCTCATCCCCACTCAACCCGGTCGCATCGGCGATGATGGTCAGCGTGCCGCCCGACAGCTTGCGCGAGCGTATGCGAGCGCCAAGCGCGTGCTGGTCAAGGCTGGCGAGTGGGTCGGCGGGGTCGGCCATCCTCGCCGAGATAAGCCGTAGTCCGGCCCTTGCCACTGTTTTTCGGCCCCCGCGCTTCCTATACTGACGATCATGAGCATGATTTCGGGGTGGGGCGCGTCAATCCGCGGCCTCTTCGCTGACAGCAAAGGCCCGTGGGGCCCGGCCGGTTCCGACGATGACGGCAACGAGCCGGTGCGCGGGCCGTGGGGCGGCACGCCGGGCGGCGGCAAACCGTCTTCGACGCAGCCCGGCGGCAATCGAAGCAGCCTCGACGATTTCCTCCGCAAGAGCCGCGCCCGCTTTTCCGGCGGTGGCGGCGCCGGTGGCAGCGGCCTGCCGCGGCGGCCCGACACGTCGACGATCGTCTGGGGCGTGGTCGCGCTGGCCACCGTCTGGGTGTTGTTCACCAGCTTCCACAGCATCGCGCCGGAGCAACAGGGAGTCGTCTCGCGCTTTGGCCGTTACGTCGACACGCTCGGCCCCGGCATCGGATTCACGCTGCCCTCGCCGATCCACCGTGTGCAGAAGATCGACGTCGAGGATATCCGCACCGTCGATCTGGGGTCGGCACGCACCGACGACCTGATGCTGACCGGCGACCAGAACATCATTGATATCGCTTATTCCGTGCGCTGGAATATCCGCGACCCGGAGCTGTTCCTGTTCGAGCTCGCCCGGCCTGAGGAGACCATCCGCCAGGTTGCCGAAAGCTCGATGCGCGCGGTGGTCAGCAGCGTCAGCCTCGACGACGCGATCGGCGACAAGCGCAGCGAAATCGAGACCCGCGTGTCGGAGAACATGCAGCGGATCCTCAACGCCTACCGTTCCGGCGTTCTGATCCAGGGCGTCGCGATCAAGCAGGCGGACCCGCCGCAGGCCGTCAACGACGCCTTCAAGGACGTCTCGGCCGCGCAGCAGGATGCGCAGCGCTACGTCAACGCCGCCAATGCCTATTCCCAGCAGCTGACCGCCAAGGCGCAGGGCGAGGCGACTGCCTTCGACAAGGTCTATGGCGAGTACCGGCTGGCGCCCGAAGTTACTCGCCGCCGCATGTATTACGAGA
>JACCSV010000220.1 GCA_013812805.1 Sphingomonas sp.
CAGGAGAAGATTGCGGTATGAACGGTGCGATGGTCAAATTCGCTGCGCTATTTGCAGGTGCGAGCCTGGTTGGCGGCTGCGCCGGTATTCGCGACCACCGCGGTGCCGTGATCGACGAGGAACTGGTATCCGCGGTCCAGGTCGGGGTGGATAACAAGGCCTCGGTCGAAAAGACGCTGGGGCGTCCGACCCTGGTCAGCCAGTACACGCCCAACGACTGGTATTATGTGTCGCGCGATACGACCACCGCCGCGTTCCGCGCGCCCCGCGTCAGCAAGCAGACCGTGCTTCACGTCAGCTTTGACCAGGCGGGCAATGTCACCGCTGTCCGCAGGACCGGCAAGGAACTGGTCGCCTCGATCGACCCGGTGAACGCGCAGACCGCGACGCTGGGCCGCAAGAAGGGCTTCTTCGAAGAGATTTTCGGCAATATCGGCACCGTCGGCTCGGCCCCGGGCGGCGCTGTGGGCAATCCCAACCAGCCATAACCGACGCGTTTGCAGCGGGCCGCTTTTGGCCTAATCGTTCGCCGATGACCGCGACGCCGGCTGGAATCACCTACACGGACTATCTCTCGCTTGACGAGCTGCTGGGCGCGCAGCGCCCGCTGTCCGCACTGCACGATGAAATGCTGTTCATCGTCATCCACCAGACCAAGGAGCTGTGGCTCAAGCAGATGCTTCACGAGCTCCGGCTGGCGATCGAGCTCGTCGGCGAAGACCGCTTTGCGCCGGCCTACAAGGCGATGTCGCGGGTGAGCCGGATCCAGTCGGTGATGACCTTGTCGTGGGATGTCCTGGCGACGTTGACGCCGGTGGATTACACGGCGTTCCGCAACGTGCTGGGAACCTCGTCCGGCTTCCAGTCGGCGCAGTTCCGCGAGCTCGAGTTCAGGCTAGGGATCAAGGACGAGCGGTACCTCAGCCACTATCCGGCCGACAGCCACGAGCATTCGCGGCTGCTCGCGGCCCTCGAACAGCTCAGCCTTCGCGAAGCCTCACACCTGGCGCTGGAGCGCGGTGGCTTCGGCCTTGGCGACCGCTCCGTCCAGTCGCTCGCTGCCGCCTGGGTCCAGGTCTACCGCGATTCCGAGCGCTGGTTCGACCTCTATCAGCTTGCCGAAAAGCTCGTCGATCTCGACGATGCGCTGGCGTCGTGGCGTCACAAGCATGTGCTCACCGTCGAGCGAATCATTGGCAGCAAACCGGGCACCGGGGGGTCGGCGGGGGCCGCCTATCTGCGCTCGACGATCGACAAGCGCGCATTCCCGGAGCTGTGGGCGCTCAGGACCGAACTTTGAGCTTCAAGCCGCTGTTTTCCAGAAGCCTGTCGGCCGCGCCCGGGCGGCTGCACATGGCCGCGCATAGCCATCATTTGTGGCCCGACGCCAGCTTCGACGGCCAGGTCGACTGCTGGAACGACGCGGCCGAGCTTGCCGACCGCAAGTGGGACAGGATCATGGGCGAGGTGTGGCCCGAGGCGCAGCGGTACGTCGCCGCCGAACTGGGCAGCGCAATGGCCGGCGCCATCGTCTTTGCCGCCAACACCCACGACCTGCTGATCCGCCTTGTCTCCGCCTGTCCGCGCCGATCGCAGCAGCTGCGCGTGCTGATGAGCGACGGCGAGTTCCACAGCGCTAGACGGCAGTTCGCGCGCTGGGCGGAGGATGGCTTGCTGGCGATCGAACAGGTTTCGGTCGAGCCTGCGGAAACTTTCGAGGCGCGGTTTCTGGCGGCGGCGGCGGGCGGCGGCCACGACCTCATTCTGGTCAGCCAGGTGCTGTTTGGAAGCGGCCTGGTGTTCGCTGGCACCGAAGAGTTGGCTGCGCTGGGCAGTCCCGAAGGACCGTGGGTGGTGATCGACGGATATCACGCCTTCATGGCGCTCGAGCAGCCGTTCCTGCCGGCTGCCGCCGCATCGGCCTTCTACCTCGCCGGCGGCTACAAATATGCGATGGCGGGGGAGGGGTGCGGCTTCATGCATGCCCCGCCCGGCTTCGGCCCGCGACCGCCGGTCACCGGATGGTATGCCGAGTTTGAGGACCTCAGCCTGCCGCCGGGCACGGTTGGCTACCGTGCCGATGCGATGCGGTTCATGGGCGCGACGTTTGACGCTTCGGGGCTGTACCGCTTCAACGCCGTGCAGCGAATGCTGACCGACAACGACCTCACCACTGCCCGAATCTCGGCGCATGTGGCGGCGCTTCGGACCAGGCTGCTCGAGCGGCTGGACCAAACCGCGCTCGGCGGCGCCGAGCTTCTCAACCCGCCGGGTGAGGGTTCGCAGGCGCGTTTCCTGGCCTTTCGAAGCCCGCTGGCGCAGCGCTGGCATCGCGCCTTGAGCGAGCGCGAGTGCATCGTCGACGTTCGCGGCGAAGTCCTACGCGTCGGCCTCGGGCTGTACCATGACGAGAGCGATATCGAGCGGTTCGCTCGCCTCGCCGGCGAGTTGGCGGCCTAGGCTTCGAGCCCGCGCCGGAGCAGGCGGTTGGCAAGCCGGGCAACCTCTTGCGGATTTTCCCTCCCCCACACCGCGAAACGAAGCCCGAGGAAGACGTTCATCCCCATGATCGCCCAGGCTTCGACCTCGGATGCAAGGCGGGCCGGCTCGGCGACGACTTCGCCCCGGGCCTTGGCGGCGTCGAGCCTGGCGGCAATGCGCCGGGCGGTCGTCCGATAATGTTTCTCGAAGCCCTCGGGGTCGGCGAATTCGGCCTCGTCGATGATCCGGTAGACCTGCTTGTGGGTGCGCGCGAACGCCAGATAGGATGCGAGCGCCTTCTCCTCGGCATCGAGCGCGTCTGTCGCGGTTGCGA
>JACCSV010000230.1 GCA_013812805.1 Sphingomonas sp.
TCGTCGAGCTCGTCATAGGCGTTGCCGCCGACGTGGTTGCGGCGGTCGACCAGCAGCACTCGGGCGCCGTGCTGGCTCGCCAGCCGTTCGGAAATGACGGAGCCGGCAAAGCCGGCCCCAACCACCAGATAATCGTAGCGCTTGTGGCCGCCGCCGCTGGCGATCATTCCGCGGCCACCAGGATAGCCGAAGATTGCGACGCCGTGCGCTCGCCGAGTACTTCGGCGACCAACGCCGACATCCGTGCCTGGGTGGTGCTCCAGCTGGTGGCGGAGAGCAGGAGGTCGGCTTCGGCAAGCCACTCGCCGTTACGGGGAAGCTCCAGCATCCGCTCGCACTGGGCGACGAACTCTTCAGCCCCCGTCGCGATCGCGACGCCCTCTAGGTGTCCGTAATGGCGGACCACGTCCTTGACCGGGGTCGACACCACCGGTTTGCCGCCGGCGAGATATTCGGGGGTCTTGGTGGGGCTGATGAACTGGGTGGATTCGTTCATCGCGAATGGCATCAGTGCCACGTCCCAGCCGGCGAGATAGGCCGGTAGCTCGCCGTATTTCTTGCCGCCGAGATAATGGATGTTGGGCCGCCTGGGCAGATCCTCGTCGGCGATCTTCACCACCGGTCCGACCATCACGAACGACCAGTCGGGACGCATCGCCGCCATGTCGTCGAGCAGCTCGACATCGAAGCGCTCGTCGATGACCCCATAGAAGCCGAGGCGCGGGTGCGCGATGCCGGCCTGGTCGGCGGGCTCGGGGAGTGCTTTGCGAGCCTGCTGGAAGTGACCGCGATCGACCGAGGAGGGGAACAGATGCGCGCTCGGGTGACGGTCCTTCTTGGCCTCGAACAGGCTCGATCCGCCGGTGAAGACAAGGTCGGCGCGATCGATCAGCTCCTGCTCGAGCGCGATCAGCTGTGGCGGCGCGCCCCTGAACTTGGACAGCTCGTCCATCGCGTCGAACACCACCACGCCCGCATCCAGACTGCGCGAGAACGGCAGCATCATCGGGGTGTAATACCAGGCGATGATCGGGCGACTTAAACCGGCCGTATAGGCTTCGAGCAACCGCTTCAGGACCGCGTCCCGGCGATCTTCGTCGAGGCCTTCGGGAAGATGCGGGACAACGATGCGAACGCTTTCATGGCCTTCGGCGGGGCGAACCTCGAGATGGGCGGTCTCGCCGCTGCCAATATCGACCGGCTCTTCCCAATAGATGACGGTCATCTGATCGGCGAAACGGGTCATCAGCTGCTGCGGCCGCTGAAAGACGAAATCCCACCGCAAGTGCGAGAAGCAGAGCAGGGATGGGCGATCTGAATCCGGCGCCGAGTGCTCGGCATTCGACTCGACAGGCACTCCGACGCGCGTAAGCATTTCGCTGAAAACTCCCACTGTTGACGTTCACAAATACCAACGGGCGGTGGCAGTTGCGGTTCCGTAACACTAACCCAAGTCAGCCCATTTTGCGCTCTGTTGCACCGCAGCATCGACCAGCCCCGCAATTGACCGGTTAGTCAAGGCGTGGAAGGACGAGAGTCGCTGCCGCACAGGGGACGATATGGCGACGACTACGGAGGAGCTGGAGAAGCGGCGCGAAGCCGCGCGGCTTGGCGGCGGCGAGAAACGTATTGCAGCGCAGCATGCCAAGGGTCGGCTCACCGCCCGCGAGCGGCTGTCCGTCCTGCTGGATGCCGGCAGCTTCGAAGAATATGACATGTTCGTCGAGCATAATTGCGCCGATTTCGGAATGGCCGAGCAGCGCGTGCCCGGCGACGGCGTGGTCACCGGCTCCGGCACCATCAACGGCCGCCTGGTCTATGTCTTCGCTCAGGATTTCACGGTTTTCGGCGGCTCCCTGAGCGAGCGTCACGCGCAGAAGATCTGCAAGGTGATGGACATGGCGATGAAGGTCGGCGCGCCGGTCATCGGCCTCAACGATTCCGGCGGCGCGCGAATCCAGGAGGGCGTCGCCAGCCTCGCCGGCTATGCCGAAGTGTTCCAGCGCAACGTGCTCGCAAGCGGCGTGATTCCGCAGATTTCGCTGATCATGGGGCCGTGCGCCGGCGGCGCCGTTTACTCGCCGGCGATGACCGACTTCATCTTCATGGTGAAGGATAGCAGTTACATGTTCGTGACCGGGCCCGACGTGGTGAGGACCGTCACCAACGAGGTGGTGACTCAAGAGGAACTGGGCGGCGCCGTCACCCACACCACCAAGTCGGGGGTCGCCGACGTTGCCTTCGAGAACGACATCGACGCTCTGCTCGCGACCCGCGAGTTCTTCGACTTCCTGCCCTTGAGCAACCGCCACGACTTGCCGCAGCGGCCGTGCGAGGATGCGTGGGACCGCGCCGAGGACAGCCTCGACACCTTGGTGCCCCCGAGCGCGGCGACGCCCTACGACATGCACGAGCTGATTCGCAAAGTCGCCGACGAGGGCGATTTCTTCGAACTGCAGCCGGCGCACGCGGCCAACATCATCACCGGCTTCTGCCGGATCGAGGGGCGCACCGTCGGCGTCGTCGCCAACCAGCCGACGGTGCTGGCGGGCGTGCTCGACATCGCCAGCTCCAAAAAGGCGGCGCGGTTTGTGCGCTTCTGCGACGCATTCGATATCCCGATCCTGACTTTCGTCGACGTTCCGGGTTTTCTGCCGGGAGTGGCGCAGGAGCATAACGGGATCATCAAGAACGGCGCCAAATTGCTGTTCGCTTATGCCGAGGCGACGGTTCCCAAGATCACGGTGATCACCCGCAAGGCCTATGGCGGCGCCTATGACGTGATGAGCTCCAAGCATCTGCGCGGCGACTTGAACTATGCGTGGCCGACCGCGGAGATCGCGGTGATGGGCGCCAAGGGCGCGGTCGAGATCATCTTCCGCGGGAAAACGCCCGAGGAAATCGCCGCGCGCACCGCCGAATATGAAGAGCGGTTCGCCAACCCGTTCGTCGCCGCGTCAAAGGGCTTCATCGACGACGTGATCATGCCCCATTCCACGCGGCGGCGCGTGGCGATGGGGCTCAGGAAGCTGCGCGACAAGCAGCTTGAGAACCCGTGGAAGAAGCACGACAATATTCCACTGTGACCTGGCTACTGCTTCTTGTGGGCTTGGTCGGCGCACCCGTCTTCGCAGGTCAGATTATCAAAGGGCTGAAAACTGGCGTCGCTCGAGGCACGACCTTCGACGTGGATCGCCGAGAGAATCCGGTGGTTTTCTGGATGGCGATCTTTCTGAACGCTATGTTTGTTTTTGCCGGTCTCTGGTTTCTCTATGAAGCGTTTGTGAGGCTAACGTCGTGAGCACCCACACCGCCATCGTCCGCTGGAGCCGCAACGGCGCCGGCGACTTCGCCAAGGGGCAGTACAGCCGCGCGCATGAGTGGGCGTTCGACGGCGGTGCGGTGGTGCCGGCATCGGCGAGCCCGCACATCGTGCCCAAGCCCTGGTCGGACGAGGCGGGGGTCGATCCGGAGGAGGCGTTCATCGCCTCGCTGTCGTCGTGCCATATGCTGTTCTTCCTCGATTTCGCTCGGCGGGCGGGGTTCGTCGCCGACTCCTATGTCGACGAGG
>JACCSV010000243.1 GCA_013812805.1 Sphingomonas sp.
CGCCTGGATGCCGGAGGCGACCGTCTTGATGGGCGTGCCGACTTTCTACACGCGGCTCCTGCAGCAACCGGGCCTGACCCGGGAAGCGGCTGCGCGGATGCGGCTGTTCGTTTCCGGCTCCGCGCCGCTTCTGGCCGACACGCACAAGGCCTTCCAGGAGCGCACCGGTCACGCCATCCTGGAGCGCTACGGCATGACCGAGACCAGCATGAACACGTCGAACCCTTACGACGGTGACCGCGTGCCCGGATCGGTGGGGCTGCCGCTGCCCGGAATCGAGGTCCGGGTCTCAGACCCCGAGAGCGCAAGCGAGCTGGCGCCGGACGCGATCGGCATGATCGAGGTGCGCGGGCCCAACGTCTTCTCCAGCTACTGGCGCATGCCCGACAAGACCCGCGCCGAGTTCCGCCCTGACGGCTTCTTCATCACCGGCGATCTGGGCAAGATCGACCGGCGCGGCTATGTGTGGATTCTCGGGCGCGGCAAGGACCTGGTCATCAGCGGCGGCTACAATGTCTACCCCAAGGAGGTGGAGCTTGAGATCGACGCCCTCCCGGGAGTCCTGGAAAGCGCCGTGATCGGCGTCCCGCATCCCGATTTCGGCGAAGCGGTGACCGCCGTGGTCGTGCCGCAGCCGGATGCGACCCTGCGGGAAGCCGAGATCCTGGAAGCTTTGCGCGGCCGCCTCGCCAACTACAAGCTTCCCAAGCGGGTCATCATAGCCGGCGAACTGCCGCGCAACACCATGGCCAAGGTGCAGAAGAACATCCTGCGCGAACAGCACAAAGCCCTGTTCGCCTGACGGCTGATATAAGACCTCTAGCAGGCTGCGGAAATTCGGCTTCCGCAAGGGGCTTCGATCTGATTCGCTACGGATATGGCGAGTCGGAGTGCACGAGATGCGAGGCGCTGACATTCAGACGGGTGCATTGTTCAGCTATCTGAGCCCGGACGTCCTTGTTCCGCGGGACCATCCGTTGCGGGCGATCCGGCCGCTGGTGAACGCGGCGCTGGAGAAGCTCTCGCCGGAGTTCTCCAAGCTCTATGCGCCGGCCGGTCGCGCCTCGATTGCACCGGAGAAGCTGCTTCGGGCTCTGCTGCTGCAGGCGTTCTACGGCGTCCGCTCCGAGCGTCAGCTGATGGAGCAGATCACCTACAACATGCTCTTCCGCTGGTTCGTCGGCCTATCGATGGACGCACCGGTCTGGGATGTGACGGTGTTCACCAAGAACCGTGAGCGGCTGCTTTTGGGCGACATCGCCCTCGAGTTCCTGGTGGCGGTGATGAGCGATGCTGCCGTCCAGCAGCTCCTCTCGACCGAGCACTTCTCCGTCGATGGCACGCTGATCGACGCCTGGGCCTCGATGAAGAGCTTCCGGCGCAAGGACGGAAGCGACGATGGCCCGATAGGCCCTGGCCGCAACGCCGAGCGGGACTTCCACGGCGAGACGCGCACCAATGAGACGCACGCCTCGACCACCGATCCGGATGCGCGGCTGTACCGCAAGTCGAAGGGGCAGCCGTCCCGGCTTTGCTTCATGGGCCATCTCTTGATCGAGAACCGCAACGGCCTGATCATCGACGTCCGAACCAGCCATGCGACGGGGCGAGCCGAACGCGAGATAGCCGAGGCCATGATCGCCGCAAGGGCGCACGGACGCCGGGTCACGCTGGGATCGGACAAGGCTTATGACGCCGCCGAGCACGTGGCCAACCTGCGGGCGATGGGCGTCACCCCGCACGTGGCCCAAAACCTCTCCGGCCGGCGCTCGGCCATCGACGGCCGAACCACCCGCCATCCTGGCTATGCGGTCAGCCAGCGCATTCGCAAGCGGATCGAGGAGCCGTTCGGCTGGATCAAGGCCAGCGCCGGCTTGCGCAGGACCCGCCATCGCGGTCTTGGCCGGGTCGGCTGGATGGTCACCCTGACGGCGGCCGCCTGCAATCTCGTGCGGCTGCCAAAGCTGCTCACGAGCGTCGCGTGACCAAGGCCGGCGACCATCCTCTGATCGGCAAATGGCGGATCACCGCCATGGAGCTCTGGGATGCCGAGTTCATAGACCTGGTCGAACCCGGATACTTCCAGTTCGACGCCGATGGCGGCGGCCAGTTCGTCTTCGGCGCCGTCCAGGGCGGCCTCCACTGCCGCCGTGCAAAAACCGGCGTCCGCTTCACCTGGGCCGGCAGCGACGAGATGGACGAGGCCTCCGGCGACGGCGAGGCCAAGCTCGAAGACGATGGCGCCCTCGCCGGTCGTATCCGCTTCCATCTCGGCGATGAATCCTCTGCGGCGCGACAATCACGATGGGAGTTGAGCGTCAATCAGGATGGCGACGGCGTAATCCCGGAAGGGACCACGCCGTCTGGTGATCGCGGCCGGCTGGTTATGCGGGTGGTTTCTTCTCGCCAAAGAGGAATCACCCCTTGCCCGGCCGACACGTGACCGATCACCAGATGAGGCTCTACATGAAGTTCCGTCAGGCCGATATTCCGCCCGTCGCTGCGGCGAAGGCGTCCTTCAGTTCATCGACCGCCTATCGTTTTGAGAAGGATCCCCGATTGCCTTCGCAGAAGGAGGTGCGGGGGCGGCGGCGTCCTGATCCTCTCGCCGATATCTTCGACGCCGAGGTCGTGCCGATATTGAAGGCGGCGCCCGGCCTTCGGTCCGTCGCAATCTTTGAGGAGATGCTCAGACGCCATCCCGAACTGGGGGCTGGCATTCGCCGCACTCTGGAGCGCCGGATCCGCGCATGGCGCGCCATCCACGGTGACGAGCAGGAGGTCATCTTCCGCCAGGTGCACGAGCCCGGCCGGGCCGGACTGTCGGATTTCACCGATATGGGCGACGCCGGCATTACCATTGCCGGAGAACCTCTCGATCACCGGCTCTATCATTTCCGGCTCGCCTATTCCGGCTTTGAGCACGCCCATGCCGTGCTCGGCGGCGAGAGCTTCATCGCCTTGGCGGAGGGGATGCAGAATGCGCTCTGGTCGCTCGGCGGCGCCCCTCGGGAGCACCGCACCGACAGCCTGTCGGCAGCCTTCCGCAACCTCGACAGGCAAGCCCAGGACGACCTGACCCGCCGATATGACGCGCTGTGCACCCATTACCGGATGACGCCGACCCGCAACAATGCCGGCATT
>JACCSV010000248.1 GCA_013812805.1 Sphingomonas sp.
TCCTTCTTCGCCCTCGGTGTGAGCCTGATCGGCATCGGCTGGCTCTATGCGCGGCACCTGGGGGCAGACCAGCAGCCGAGGGCGCAGGCCGCAGCCTAGGTCGCGAAGTTCGGGTCGAGCCGGTACGCCTTGCGCTTGAGCGCCGGCCAGGCGAGCAGGTTGGCGGCAACCGCTAGGCCAGCGGCGCCCTGCTCGGAAGTGACCTCCGGCGAGCCCTGCGGCGGATTGTTGATATTGTCGCCCGCGGCCAGCGCCATCACCTGCGCCTGGCAGGCCCGCTCGAGGAAATAGAGCTTCACGAAACATTCGCCGACGGTTTTGCCGACCGCCAGCGTGCCGTGGTTGCGAAGCAGCATCGCCCCTTTGTCGCCAAGGTTGGCGACCAGCCGCTCGCGCTCGCTAAGATCGACCGCCACCCCTTCATAATCGTGAAAAGCGACATCGCCGCGCACCAGCATCGCCGTCTGGGTCAGCGGCAGCAGCCCTTCCGCATGCGCCGACACCGCCTGCCCGGCAGGAGTGTGCAAATGCATCACCGCCTGCGCGTCCTCGCGGGCCATGTGGATCGCCGAATGGATGGTGAAGCCGGCGGGGTTGGTGATGAACGGGGTCGGATCGACCGGGTTACCGGTGGCGTCGACCTTGACCAGCGAGGAAGCGGTCACTTCCTCGAACATCAGCTGATAGGGGTTCAACAGGAAATGGTGCTGCGGCCCCGGTACCCGCGCCGAAAGATGGGTGAAGATGAGGTCGTCCCAGCCGTAATACGCGACCATTCGGTAGGCGGCGGCGAGGTCGACTCGGACCGCCCATTCCTCGTTGCTGACCTTGCCCTCGAGCGACGGGATCTCGACCGAATCGAGTGCCCTGACACCGGCAAACCCGCGGTTCATCTCCTCGACCCGGTTCACTGGGCCTCCTGCTTGTCGGGATGGGCGTCGGCGAATGCCGGGAGCGCGCTAGCGCTGGCGTCGGCGCGCACTAGCGTCGGAAAGGCGTCTAGCGGCACGTCGAAGCGCCGCGCATTGTATAGCTGCGGCACCAGGCAAACGTCGGCGAGGCTTGGGCTGTTGCCGAACAGGAAAGCGCCGGAACGATGCGCCGCAAGCGCCTCCAGCGCGGCAAGGCCTTCGCTGACCCAATGGCGGTACCAGACATCGCGCTGCGCCTCTTCGACTCCCAGCGTGCCGCCGAGATAATTCAGCACCCGCAAATTGTTGAGTGGATGGATGTCGCAGGCGATGGTCAGCGCCAGCGCCCGCACATGCGCCTGGTCGGCACCGTCCGCCGGCATCAGCGGCGGATCGGGGAAATGCTGGTCGAGATAGACGATGATCGCCAGGCTCTGGGTCAGCCGCAGCCCGTCAATCTCCAGCATCGGCACGAAGCCTTGCGGGTTGAGCGCGCGATAGTCGGCGCTTTTCTGCTCGTCGGTGCGAAGGTCGACAGAGCGGCTTTCATAATCCACGCCCTTGAGGTTGAGCGCGATCCGCACCCGGTAGGCGGCCGAGGAGCGGAAATAATCATGAAGGATCGCGCGCGTCATTTCCCCTCTCCCGCGAGCGGGAGAGGGTAGGGTGAGGGTTCTGCCTTCTGGCGCTCGTGGCAAGCAGTCAAAATCGCGGCAAGCACGCCCTCCGTCTGGCGAAGAATTTCGGTGTTCCAGAATCGGATCACGCGCCAGCCCAACGCCGATAGCCGGTTGGTCCGAGCCGCATCGCGTTCTTCGCTGTGGTGGCCGCCATCAGCTTCGACGACGACGCGACATTCGACGCAGGCGAAGTCCGCAACATATTCGCCAATCGTCACCTGTCGCCGGAACTTGAACCCGCCGAGGTTCCTGTTCCGAAGATGGCGCCAGAGCCTGTTTTCGGCATCGGTGGAATCGCGACGGAGCCTTTGAGCATGCGGACTTGTCTGGCCGATCGTCGCCATGATTTGCTCCGTAGCAGAGAAAACCCTCACCCGCTCGCCTGCCGGCGAGTCGACCTCTCCCGCGCGCGGGAGAGGTGGCTCACTTCACCTGCGTCAGCACGAAGGCGAACGCCTCGGCGATCTCGCGCAAACTTTCCCACCGCCCCGACTTGCCGCCGTGGCCCGCGCCCATGTTGGTCTTGAGCAGCAGCAGATTGTCATCGCTCTTCGTCGCTCGAAGCCGCGCCGCCCATTTGGCCGGCTCCCAATAGGTCACTCGCGGATCGTTGAGGCCGCCGGTGATCAGCAACGGCGGATAGTCCTGCGGCCTGACGTTGTCGTAAGGGCTGTAGCTCCGGATCAGCTCGAACGCGGCCTGGTCGGTGATCGGGTTGCCCCACTCGGGCCACTCGCCGGGAGTCAGCGGCAGCGTGGCGTCGAGCATCGTGTTGAGCACGTCGACGAACGGGACGTCGGCGACCACCGCGCCCCAAAGCTCTGGATCGGTATTGGCGACCACGCCCATCAGCTCGCCGCCGGCCGAGCCGCCGTTGATCGCGATCCTTCCGGCCTTGGTGAGGCCGGCGTCGATCAGGCCGTTCGCAGCGTCCACGAAGTCGGTGAAGCTGTTGTTGCGCTTGTCGAGCTTGCCGTCGAGAAACCAGTTGTAGCCCAGGTCGTCGCCGCCGCGGATGTGCGCGATGGCATAGGCCCAGCCGCGCTCGAGCAGGCTGATCCGGGCGCTCGAAAAGCCGGGCGGAATGGCGATCCCGTAGGCGCCGTAGGCGTAGAGGAAGACCTTGCCCTCGCCGTTCTTCTCGAAACCCTTGGGGTATACTACGGAGACGGGCACCTGCTTGCCGTCGCGTGCCGGCA
>JACCSV010000250.1 GCA_013812805.1 Sphingomonas sp.
CGTGATCCTCTACGACCGTCCGGAAATCGTCGCCGATGCGCAGATCGCGGACGCACAGCTCGGCTCGCTGGAGATCGCCGCACTGCGCGCGATCGTCGACTATCGCGGCGGCCGCGGGACGGCGAAGATGATCGCCGAGGGCCGCTCGGGCGTGCCGTTCCGGGTTGCGATGAACAGCGAACTGCGGCCGGACCTGTGGCGGGCGGCGCTTGCCGGCAGGGTCAACGGAGTCGACTTCCGAACCGCCGCTCCGGCCCGAATTCTCCCGCGCGGAAACACCTACGAGCTGCTGCCGACACAGGTGGAGTTCGACGATGGCAGCTTGCGCTTGGCGGGACGCTACGGCCGCGAACTGAAGCTGCTGGCGCGGCTGGATTCGGTCAACCTTCGCGTCGTCAACAGCTTCTCCCCAGGCTTGGGCATCGGCGGCCGCGCGACAGGCGCAATCCAGTTCGAGCAGGCGGGAAGCGCATTGCCAAGCGCCAACGTCCGGCTCGCCGTACGCGACTTCACCAGAACCACCGCGGCATCCGTCAGCCAGCCGATGCACATCAACCTGGTCGCGGCGCTGGAGCCTTCGCGGGCGTCGTTGCGCGCGGTGATGCGCACCCGCGGCACCGTCGTCGGCAGGGTCCAGGCGTTCGCCGATCCGCTCGGAGCCGGCCGCAGCTGGACCGAACGGGTCGCGCTTGCACCGGTGAGCGGCGGTATTCGTTATCTGGGGCCGGCCAATGCCTTGTTCTCCTTTTCCGGGCTCGCCGACCAGTCGCTAGACGGGCCGCTCGCTGTCGCTGCCGACCTGCGCTGCCGTGTATCCGAGCCGTGCCTGCAGGGAATCGTCCGAGGCAGGGGCCTCGAATATCGCAACCTGACTTACGGCACGCGCCTGACCGGCATGAGTTTAACCGGACGGTTCACTGGCGAGCGGCTGGAGATCCAGCAGCTCAGCGCACAGGCCGGAGAGGGCACGGTGACCGGCAGCGGCTATGTCAGCCTCGCCGCATCACGCGGATATCCGGCCAACTTCGACCTCCGCCTCAATCAGGCGCGCCTGGCATCGAGCGAGGATCTGCGAGTGACCGCCAGCGGCAACCTGCAGCTGGTCAAGGCGGCGAATCAGCAGCCGGTGCTGAGAGGAACCATACAGCTTCCGTCGACCCGATACCGGATCGTCCGCCAGGGCGCGGCGCAGGTTCCGACTCTGACCGGCGTGCGCTTCAAGCCGCCCCGGGGCAGACAGCGGGTGAGCGGCGAGCCGGAGCCGTCAGCGACAGCGGGCTCCGGCGACATCCGCCTCGATCTCGATGTGGTTGCCCCAAACGAGCTCTTCATCAGCGGCATGGGACTGGAGTCGGAGTGGCGCGCCAACATCAACGTCACTGGTTCCGCAGCCAACCCGCGGATAGCCGGGCAGGCGCAGCTGATTCGCGGAACGCTCGGTTTCGCCGGCCGCTCGTTCGAACTCACGACCGGCCAAATCCGCTTCCTTGGCGGCGATGGCAGCAATGCAGTCATCGCCCTTTCAGCCGAAGAGGCGATCGAGGACGTCGAGGTCGCAATCAATGTCACCGGATCGGTGACCAACCCGCAAATCCGATTCACCAGCACGCCCGGCCTCCCGCAGGACGAGATCGTTTCCCGAATCCTGTTTGGTAATTCGGTGGGCAGCTTGTCGACTATCCAGGCGGTTCAGCTCGCCGCATCGCTGAACTCGCTGCGCGGCTCGGGGGGTGGTTTGAACCCGCTCGGCAAGCTGCGGTCGGCGACCGGCTTCGACCGCTTGCGAATCCTTGGCGGCGACGAGACCGAGGGCCGCGGCACCGCCCTTGCTGCGGGCAAGTACATCACCAACGACGTCTATCTGGAGATCGTCACCGACGCTCGCGGGTTCACCGCGACGCAGCTCGAAATCGCACTCTCGCGAAGCCTGTCGGTCCTGAGCCAGGCGGGAGGCACGTCGGGCACCAACGCAACGGTCCGGTACAGGAAAACCTACTGATGCGCTCGGCCGTCCTGGCACTGACCCTCGCGCTATGCGCCTGCGGCCGCGAAAGCAGCTTCGACGAGCGCTATTCGGAGTCAGAGGAGCAGATCGAACACCGGGCGCGTGAGCTCGACGGGCAGCTGAACGGCTCTACGACGAATGGCGGCTCGGACGCCGGGTCGGATGAACAGGCCGGCTAATGGCGGAGAGGGTGTCTGCCGCACTACGAAGGGGAAATGCCGCGCGGATGACGATCCTTACCCCGTTTCTTACCCCAAGAGTTACTCAGAACCTCGAGGTGGCTGCCGCGACCGTGTCACCACCACCGTTATGTTTGGACCCAGTCCCATCGCGGCGTCGCGTTGCCTCGAGATATAGATCGAGAGCGCCTCTGGCCTTGTCGGTCAGCGCGAGAAGGACTGCTCGAACATCGGTGGGATGCACCACGCGCTGAATGAGTTGCTGCTGCTCAAGGTAGTCGATCCACCGTAGCGCAGTGGTCTCCGAAACTCCCACCAGATTTAACAGGCAGTTGGCAGACTGCTGCTGACCAGGCTCTAAGGAATAGAGCGACAACAGCATGTCCCAGGCGGGCTCGCCGAACATGGCCGTGCCGAAAAATTCGTCGCGCTGGCGCCGGTTCGCAAGCACCACCCGTGCTGTGTGGCGCAGGGCTGCCCTTGAAACTGGCCCCTGGTCCGACCTTTCGGATAGCTCAGTGGAGGCGGGATCGTTCGGGGCGAAAAGGGAGAGCCGCCGCGCATCATGGAGGTCGCGGCCAGTAAGTTTCTGGACCTGAGCTCCACCAGCGTTCGTCGGGCTCTTGTCGTGAAGGCTCCCGGTCATTGCCACACCTCGCGGGGAGGCCGGTACGACAAGGCCACCTCACTTGAACAAAACCGAGCGGGAATGACGTAATCGGGAAGAGCCGTCCGCGGCAAGCGCTTTTAGGTTGAAGGAGCGGGCGTTTAGCGCCCGCTCCCTCTGATTCGGCTACTGGCGAAGAATCTTGTGGCTGGAAAAGTCGCAAATCGCAATCGCTACTCGAAGGGCGCAGCAGTGAAATCTCTGCCGGCCTCGTCGCCCTGCTAACTTGCCTGGACCCTCAGCCAGGATCAGATGTGTGGCGAGGAATTACGTTCTCAACATGCTCGAGCCTGCGACGCAGAAGCTGTATCTTGCCGAAATCCGGCCGGTCAGTGTCCATCGCCAAGCTGATCTGGACGTTGAGATGGTCCCGCTCGTCTAACAGTGCCTCTAGGGCTCCGTCTCGCGGTGGCGGTGAAGACATGTAACCTCCTGAGGCTTCGACTAGCTTTGAGGAAGCGGCGGCGGGGTGCGACAGGTTCAACGGTCGCCGCGCGCTCCTGTGCCAATAGGGACAATAGGTGCCCCCTCGAAACGATTGAAACCGATGAGCCACCTAGCAGTTGAAACGGCTGAAATGCCCCGCTTGCGAATACTCTACTTGTCGGAAAGCGCCTTAGAAGACGCCGAGCTTTGTGACTCCCCGGATGTTGTTGGGGCGGTGAAACACGCGTCTTGCTCGATCGCCCGATCTTACCGCGGAGGTTTGGTCAGAGACTAGCAAGACCGCAGTCGTTTGCCCCGGTTGGACCACAGCTGCTCCTCCGCACGCCGGCCTCGCGGCCAAAGTGGGTAAAGCTATTGCCAGGCGGGCGTTCCCGGGAGTGGACGACCAGACACCGGAGGCCTTCGAGCCCTTGCAGCGACTAAATGGTCAAGCCTGAGACCCGCAAGCAGCGCGGTGAGCGCCACGATCGTGAAGTCGAAGAGAGCCAGCAGAACCTGCGCGCCAACATCGCCGAGACGGAGAGGCTGCTAAGTGCTTCTGACAAGATGTTGAAGCGGCATCGCAGCGAGAGTGATGACGCTGAGGACTGAGCCTACGCCGTGCACTCAGGGCTTTGAACGAACAATCTGATCGAGCGCGTACTGGCTGATCCGCGTGCCGTCTGCCTGGAAAATCTCCACATCGTTGAAGCCTTGTCGGCGGAGTTGGCGTGCTTTGGCCGCAGCATCGCGCGCACTGAGGTCACAATATGACGCATTGCCGCCAGTGATACTAAACACACGCGCCCCCCGGCTGGAACATCTTCAATATACTCGAAGTGATTTGCTTGGAAAGATCCGTGCGAGCAGGGCACCCAAGCGGCATGTCCGGCTGCCCTACCCATCGGGCGGGCGTTAAAAAGCCCCCGCTCCGTTTTGGAAGCGGGGGCTCTCTTAGCCTTAGTATCGTAGGCGTTACTTCTTCTGCTTCAGCATCTGCCGATTGACCGATTGGGCCAGGGCCTGCGATCCGCTTTCTGCGGTACAGGTTGCCCCGCCGTTCTTAGCCTGCTGCGCGAGAACGTTGGCACTCACATCACAGACGTTTGCCGCAACGCCGATCGGCACCTGGACCGTGATGGGCACATTAAGATTGTTGAGGGCGGCAATCTGCGTATCGTTCAGGAAGTCGTTGAGGATCGAAACGTCCCCGATCTCGACGTTGACGAGCCCGGCTTGCTGAGCGCTGACGGGGGTCGCGATGAATGCACAGGCGGCGAATGCCGCCGGAAGGATCTTACGCATGAACAGTCTCCTAGGCTGTGTTGCCGGCCGCAAACTACGCTACCGGTATCCCCCTCTAGAGGGATCGTGCAGCAAACGCCTGTCGCTGACCCTCGGTCCAATCATTCCGGCAGTAAACGTCCAAGCGAGACCAATGCAGGGTCGGAGGCGGCTACCGTGTGGAATCTCGTCCAACTCCCGGCCACCCAGGCGAGCGATGAACTAGTTAAAGCGGCCCGGTCACAGCAGTGACCGAGCCGCCTCCACATACGCCTAGGAGACATTTGTGGAATGCTATTAACAACGGCCGTTAAAATCAGTTCCCAAAAAATTAATGCAGAGCGACCTGTGGGTGCGATGAAGCCAAGAGGATTACGCCTGACAGCTGCAAAAGAAAGCGGCCGGTTTTGGCTTCACCATCAACGGGCGGAGCCGGAACTTGCGGTCAAGGTCGATTGGACACGGGACGCCCGGCTAACGTTGGTCGGTTTTGACCTGAGGACGGATAGTGACTTTGCGGTCTGTGCAGCAGCCAGAACACCGCCCCCTAATTCGCTCGAGTTCATAGTGCCGTCTGCGTGAGGCGAGAGCGGCAGAGACTTGCCGGCGGCTCAGTGCGAGATGATCGGCGACGCAATCATCGCAAATCGGTCGCGGTGCTCGTTGAATGACCAACGTCCGCACGCTTTCCTGTAAAGTCATCTGATGCTCGCCCCCGAGTCGCTCTTGCGGTGAGCGCCGGCCAGGGAAACCCGATGGCGACCGACACCCTCAGGCGACTTCGTCCATCAGGCGTCCACCCTCACGTCACGACGGATCAGATCGCGCAGATATTCGGAGGGGCTCGCACCTTCACCGGCGGCTCGCTCTCGCGCCTTGGTGGCAAGCACCGTGTTCACTCGGCACCAGAGGGTTTCGTTGTGGACTGGCTTTCGCATTCGGGACCGCCCTCCTTAGAAAAAAAAGGCCCGGAAGCCGAAGCTGCCGAACCTTGGAACGCTGGGCTTGGGAAGGCCGCGTCGATGAGGATTGGCCTCACCGTATGAAGCACCCCCATAGCACGGAAGTTAGACGTTTGTCAAAGATGGTGCGTTCCCGAATCGTTCTCATCGCTGTAGCTCGAGCGGGTGAGCACCAAGCACATCAGGACAGCGGCAGACCTGGTGCGGTTTCGAGCAGGACTGAAGATCGAATGCCTGAACTGCGGATCAGCTCGCACCATGACGGGAACGGAGATGGTGACTGCCTGCGGGAGCGGGAGCGGGAGCCTGGCCGACGCCTCACTACGACTCAGATGCCGACGGTGCAGTCGCAAGGGCCCGAGACTGACGGTGCTACCGCCAGTTTAACGCGCGACTCGAATGGAGAAAAAGGGAGGCAGTCCGGAAACCGCCTCCCTTACTTAGCTGGCGACGGGAGTGGGGGGGTATCGCCAACCAATGAGCGAGGACGAATGCTCTGATCCGCTAACTTTGTGAATCACATAAGTAATTGTTCGTTAAGCTCTTTGCCGCGTAGATGATCGGGCTCGGCGTAAATCGAGCCAGAGGAACAAGCGATGTCAATTGTCGCGCACTTGGAGCCGCTCAGTAAAGTCGTAGGCAATCGTCGGGGTGCTCCTCGATTAGTCCTGTATCTAGGGTCAATGTTGGGGCCCTGCGGCTCCAGAGCTGTGATCCACGATCTATCTTTCACCGGCTTGCTCTTCGAGTCCTCTGCTGATCTGAACACCGGCGACATCATCGAAGTACATCTTCCCCAGATGGGGCCCACCAAGACGACGGTTGTCCGGCGGGACGGTACCTTGTTCGGTTGCCGGTTCGAGAGCGCAATCCCAAAAGCCATCGTGAGTGCCGCTCTGCTGCGTAGCGAGCCGCCTCGTAAGGTGCACCAGCGGGCGGAAAGAGGGCCAAGGTTAGACGAACAACCGTCCTCATCAGCTGGCGATCATGAACTTACTCACCGAGGTCTCTCGCCCGCACTCCGTCACTTGAGAGCACTTGGAATTGCAGCGCTGATTGTCGGCGGGTTGACGTACATCCTGATGACCGCTGGAGTAGTTGCCCTAGGCCTAATAACCGCTGCCGTAGTATTGCTGTTTGCCCTTCTCGTGGGGTGGGGCTTTTGGGTTCTCGACAACACTCTCGAAATTTAGAAGCCACACGCAGCGAATTCACATTGTTGTTGTATCTGCTGCTTGCAGGCTGCCTTGCAGCACTGGGGTTTGCCATCTGGCGGCATAAGGTCTCGCGGTGAACGCTGGACACCCGGTGGGTTAAGCTTGCCAGGCTCAATCGTTTCGACTGCGCGGGATCGACGCAGTGTCCGCAATGGGGTGGAAAGCGACGCTCCGCCGATGTCCGTAAATGGGTGGGAAAGCAGTATGCTGGAAGGCATCTTATGTCCCGCTCAGAGGTTAGTTGGGTTGCAACCTCTAGGAGAGGAGACCCATGACGGCGATCAACAGGTTCGCTTGGCCACCCTGTAGCGCGTGGAAGCAGCCGCGTTGGCACCACATGGCTCTACTCACCGCGATTGCTCTAACGTCGACAGCTCCGACCGCTGCTTCCCAAAGCTCCAGTAAACCGCCTGCGCAGGGTGAGTGGAGACTTGTGAACGAGGCGCTCGGGCGAGGTGGGAATACCCAGCCTGACGGAGTTCGCAGGTATTCCTTTCCTCGATCTGACCTCAAGGTCGGACTGGACGGGGTGACTATAAAGCCATCTTTGGCACTTGGATCCTGGCTGGCGTTCCAGCCGATGGGCGATCACGTGATGGTCATGGGCGACCTCGTGCTCACCCACCAGGAAGTTAACCCCGTCATGACGGAGCTTTTGAGGGGCGGGATCACGGTAACCGCACTTCATAACCATCTCCTGCGCTCCTCTCCCGCAACGATGTATATGCATGTGAGGGGACACGGAGACCCCTGGAACCTTGCAGTGACGCTGCGAACCGCACTGTCGAAGTCGGCAACTCCGATGGAGGCACCCAAGCCCTCACAGGCTGGTCAACTCGACCTAAACACTGCCGCGCTGGACCGCGTTATGGGTCGGCCCGGCAAGCAGGCGGGTGAGGTATATCAGTATGTCATCCCCAGGCCTGAAAAGCTGACCGATGGCGGAGCGCCAGCGCCAGCAAGCATGGGCACCGGCACCGTGCTCAACTTTCAGCCTTTAGGCGGCGGTCGCGCTGCCATAACCGGTGACTTCGTTCTACTAGGGACCGAGGTGGATCCCGTGTTGAAAGCGCTCCAAAACGCTAACATCGAAGTGACCGCACTCCATAACCACATGCTTGACGATCAACCCAGGCTCTTCTTCATGCATTTTTGGGCGCAAGGAGAGGCACAAGGGTTCGCAAGTGGGCTCAATTCGGCGCTGCGGCACGTCGCGCGGAAACAGTAGCCGCTAGGACAGTCGATTGCCGAAGCAGGAAGTAATCCCTTCCGCCGGCGTAGTTCGGAGAGGGCATGGATCCTGTAAAAGCGCCGAACTCGGGGGACCCAGGGGCAGCTTATCCGCCTGAGCTAACCTACTCGGCCTTATTCGTCCGCTTCCTGCGGTTCGGCTTCACGGCATTCGGTGGTCCGGTTGCGCAAATAGCCATGATCCGGCGCGAGCTTGTGGAGGAGGAGAAGTGGATCGGCAGCGCCAGCTTCAACAAGCTGCTGGCCGTAATGCAGGTGCTGCCCGGACCTGAGGCGCACGAGCTTTGTGTTCATCTGGGCATACGAGCGAAAGGCCGCATTGGAGGTCTCCTCGCGGGGCTTGGCTTCATGCTCCCCGGCTTCATTCTGATGCTCGCTCTGGCATGGCTCTACACGCGGTTGAGGATTGAGGGCACAGTTCTCGGCGCCCTGTTTCTCGGCGTTCAGGCTGCCGTTCTGGCGATCATCTTGCGGGCCGTGCACCGCATCGGTGAGCACATCCTCCTCGACCGCTGGCTCTGGGCTGCTGCTTTAGCATCTGCCGTCGCCTCGCTGCTCGGGGTCAGCTTCTGGATCGTGCTACCAGCGGCCGGTGCAGCTTACGCCTTGGTCTCGTCTAGGCGCTACTGGATGGTCGCCCTTGTGCTGGCCCTTGCCCTGCTTGCCGCAACGCTTTCGATGACCGGCGAGGGTAGCTCGGCACTGATCGATGGCGCGACGACGCAAATCGCCCCAACTACATTGGCTCTGTTCTGGGCGGGGCTGAAGGGCGGGCTGCTTACGTTTGGCGGAGCCTACACGGCCATCCCGTTCATTCGGAACGATACGGTTGACCGAGGCTGGATGACCGATGCTCAGTTCCTCGACGGCCTTGCGCTTTCGGGGATCCTGCCAGCACCGCTCGTCATCTTCGCGACGTTTGTAGGGTGGATAAGCGGGGGACCTGCCGGCGCTCTCGCGATGACGGCCGGGATGTTCTTGCCAGCGTTTGCCTTCTCTCTTGTCCTCTATGATCGATTGGAGGCCATTGCTGAGCACAAGCGCTTGCAGATGTTCTTGGCTGGCGTAGCGGCAGGAGTGGTCGGCGTGATCGTTGTAACACTTATTGACCTTGTGCGGGCCGGTGTTGCCCGAACCCCGAACCTCACCGTGAGCATCATTATCTTCGCGGTGGCACTGGCGGTCATGTATCGATGGAAGAGCAAGCTCAGCACTCCAGTGGTTCTTGCGCTCGGAGCCGCTGCCGGGGCATTAGCGCTGCGGTAATAGAGCTAATGTCCGCTTTGGATCGAAAGCAGACATTTGAAAGACCGGTGTCCTGGACCGGACGGGGTGCCGCAGATTAGCAGAAACTTCATCCGCCCGCCTTTGCCGCTTTTTAGCATTGGCTGCTCAATGTTGGCGAGCGTATATCTGCCCAGATGATGTCCTGGCTCGCACTCGTGGCCCTGACCGTGCTGCCACCGCAATCTGTAGCACCACCGCCCGTCGTGTCGTTAGACCCCGTCTCAAGACAGCTGCTGGACGCGCACAACCGCGAGCGTGCGATGATTGGAGCTCCGTCATTGCAATGGGACCCGAACCTTGCCCGTGCAGCGATCTCGTATGGCCCGGCCTTGGCCGCCGCCGGGCGCCTCCAGCACTCGCCCAGGGAAAGCCGACCGGGGCAACGTGAAAACCTCTGGCGGGGGACGTCCCACGCCTATTTGCCCGCGCAGATGGTTGCAAGCTGGGCCGACGAGAAGCGCTACTTTCGCCCGGGTGTCTTCCCCGCGGTAAGCACGACTGGCGATTGGCTCAGCGTCTCGCATTACACGCAGATGATTTGGCCGACGACGACGCGCGTTGGCTGCGGGGTCTACCGGACGCCGCAATGGGATTATCTCATCTGCCGCTACTCGCCCCCCGGTAACGTAGACGGCAGGACGGTCGGAGTCAGTCCAGGGGAGCGAGGTTAACCACCGCCATAATGTCCGCTTTGGGTGGAAAGCGGACATTAGCTTGTGCCTGCTGAGCCACCGCCCTTGGTCGCGGATCATCTCCCGAGCGAAGGCGCGGACGGTTTTATTCCTGCTCTTGGCAAGGGCCTGCTTGCCGGCGGCAATATCAATTAAGCCGGCGGTGTAGGCGATATGCGCAATTTGTGGGTCAGTTGGGTGAACGGGGCCATGTGGCATTGCGGGTCCGGCGAGCGCTAGCGTTGCCGCTCCCATGCTAATTGTGACTATTCTGATCATGCTAAACTCCTCAGTCCCGGAGGGGACGTCGGCCGTTTGATGCCACGCCGCGCTAAAGGTTCCTCGCGAAGCTAACCGCTTTTGCAAAAGGCCCGCACCACCCGCTCCGTAATCGCTTCGCAATCGGTTCCCGCGAAGGGGAAGGCGCCGTCGAGCGCAGATTTCACTTCGGGAGCCAAGTCATCCTGCAACCTTCTCTTGGCGCGAAGAAGCCGCGTCTTGACGGTTGCCTGAGCGATCCCAAGCACATCTGAAGCTTCCGCCACACTCAGTCCTTCGATCTCGCGAAGAACAAACACCAGCCGGAACGCATCGGGCAGACGCCCGATTGCTTGCTCGATCAGTATGCGCAGTTGTTCTCGCGCCAACGAGCCGTCGGGCGAAAGTCCGCTGGTCGATCCACGCATCAGCTTTTCCCGATATTCGTCGATGTCCGTCACTTTATTCTCGTTAAGATGGGCGCGCCGCCGCCTCCCCGCGCGGCATCTTCCCAGTGCTTCATTGATTGCGATGCGCGTCAGCCATGTCGAAAGCGTCGAACGAGCCTCGAAGCTCGCGATTGCTGCAAAGGCCCTTAGATACGTGCTCTGCACCACGTCTTCCGATTCTGTGCGATCCTTGAGTATGCTCCAGGCTGCACGAAACAGGCGTTGGTTGTTGCGGGTGGTCACGAGGCGCACCGCCTCCGGATCGCGAATCTCGATGAGGCGGGCCAGAGCGCGATCATCGTACGATTCATAGTCGAGCTTTGGCTGCGTGGTCACTTCGTGCGTCCTCTTCAAACACTGAGATGCCGCAGATCGCTAAGGGTTCCCCATTCCTCGCCTCCCGAGGCCGCGGGAGGCCTCCTGCAAGCGCCTGAAGACGCATTTGCCCAAACCGTGAGGACCAAATGCCAAAACGTGATCAACCTGAAAGATCGCGCAGAACCCTCTTCTTGCACTTCTTAGCCACCGAGCGGCTCCTTGATCCTTCCGCACCCTTCGATCGCTCCGCTGATCTGCTTTGAACAGCCGTAAGTGAGAAGCACGAGCTTCATCGCTGAACTGACGTCCGCTTACGGGTGCCGCGAAGGCGGCTGGCAGCGACCGATTTGGGCGCAAAGCGGCCATCTGCCGAATGTCCGCAATGGGTCGAAAGCAGACACGGGGCTAATGTCTGGAAGGGGTGGGAAGCAGACGTTCTAGTCCTCGTCGCTGTATCCCTCGATGAGGTCGAGGGAGTTGGTGCAGTAGCAATAGTTAAGTGAGATCAGACTTTAGTGGCTGGTCGGGCGTTGGGGCGCCGTCTATCATTGCTACAAAGGTGGCATCACAGGTGACGGACGATGCGATCGCTTGAAGGATGGCGACTTGCGGAAGGCCCGGCAGTTGAACTGTTCCGGTATGACCCGGGGCAGGAGCCCACGCCGCAGGACATCGAGCAATTTCTGGCCGGTGCGAAAATAGGACCACCCCCGCTACCGTTTCAAACTTGGCGGTATTTGTTGCGCAACAAACACCAGACAGTGTCATGGTTGGTGGACTACATCAGGTGCGAGGTTGAATACCTGCGCACCAACTTTGTCCGCGGCGACAGGTCCTTCTACTTGGTCCTTTTGGAGCACATGGCGACCGGGGATCGGTCGGTCGCATTCCGGTTGAGCAATTCAGGGTTGGGCTGGCCTGCGGAATGGACAGTATCGCTACGCCGCGTGCGAAGTGACGGCGACGACGAGCACTTCTTGTGCGCGGAAAATTAGAGCTGCTGGGTGCGATAACCCAGCGGCGACTCGGCTGAATGTTGTGGGGGCGGTTGAAGCCGGCCGCCGATCCACGCAAGCCGGTAGCATGGCGCATTCGGAGAATCCCTCCTCGCTCACGCACCCTGGCCGCGCGATCGAGTGGAAAAGCGCGGGTATGGCGGGAGCCTGGATCTACGACCGATTTCGGCAATGGCAGGCCGTAACAAAGGGGGCGTAAGCGCGTGAGCTCAGATCAGGTCGTCACTCTAATCGTGCTGGTCGCTGTTGTTGGGGCGCTCATCTGGGACAAGGTCCGCTCAGATGTCGTCGCCCTAACGGGCGCGGCTGTACTGCTCGTTGGCGGGATCGTTCGGCCGAGCGAGGTGCAAAGCGCGTTCGCGAGCCCAGCAATCATCACACTCGCATCCTTATTCGTCATCGCATACGCGATGGAGCTGTCTGGCCTGCTCGACGAAGCCATCGACCGCGTGGTTCGGCTTTGTCGGCGCATCGGCGCCGGGGGGCTTTGGGTGCTGATTGGTATCTCGGGGGCGGCGTCGGCCTTTCTCAACAACACCCCCATCGTGGTCCTGGCGGCACCGGTGGTTCGTGACGTGGCAAGATCGCTCAATCGTTCGCCGCGTTGCTACTTAATTCCGCTGTCCTACACTGTTGTTCTGGGTGGTTGCTGTACCTTGATCGGAACATCGACGAACCTCCTAGTCAATGACATGGCTGCAGTTGCCGGCCAACCGCGCTTCGGCATCTTCGAGATCACGCCCGTTGGCCTCGCCGTCTCTCTGGTTGGCGGCCTTTACCTGATGCTGTTCAGCTCGCGGCTCATTAGCCCTGTGGGTGGCAAGGATCTCGACAGTGTCGAGGAAGCGACCAACGCCGCTGAGCACTTCTACGAACCTGGCCTAGCTGGCGGCTTAGTTGGATCGGCGCAGCCTTTCGCCAAGAGAGACACACTTCGTCCGCTCGCAGCGTTCCTGTCGTCGACCGTCTTCGTGGTAGTGGTGGCCTTAGCCGCATTCGATGTCGCGGACATCGCAGCTTGCGCCTTTGCCGGCGCGATCCTTCTTATCTTAATGCGCGTGATCACTGCCGACGAGGCTTATAACGGGCTTAGGGCCGACGTGCTGATGCTGATTGCCGGCATGGTGGTGCTCGGCATTGCTCTCGAAGAGACGGGGCTTGCGAGCGATGCCACCGAGGCGCTCATCGGGTCAATGCACAACATGAGCCCACTACTAGCGCTAGTAATCCTTTATGGCGTGACGCTTGTCGCAACCGAGATCCTGTCGAACGCGACGGTCGCGGTACTGTTCACGCCGGTCGCGGTGTCAATGGCCGAGGCTTTTGGTGCCAATCCGCGCCCTTTCCTAGTGGCGGTGATGATAGCTGCCAGCGCGGCCTTTGCGACGCCGTTCGGCTACCAGACCAATGTGATCGTCTATCAAATGGGCGGCTATAACTACCTCGATTTTGTCAAGATCGGCATCCCGCTGAACCTCATTACCTGGGCCGCAGCGATTGTCGCGATCCAGTTCTATTTTCCGTTTTGAGGCGCTTCGGACGATAGGTGCGCTGGAAAAAATTCTTTAGGTTCTCGCGGTTGGGTTAAATCCGCGGGTTTCAAGGCGGGGATCGGCTGCGCGTCCGCATCCTGAGCTCCATCGAGCGAGGTGGGAGCCGAGTGCGGAATTGCGGTGTTTTCGGCGCGCCTTGGGTCGAAAGCAGACATTGGGGCCTCCAAACGTGCGCGCGTGGGAAAGAATGGGGGAACATCGCGTAAATTCGACGGGTTTGCCTTAGGCGGTTTGGCGGAGGCCGCGTCCGCCGATCCGCCTACCTGCACTGATGATCGCCCCAATGCCGACGCCACTTAGCAACCGTGCCACTCTCCACCATCGCACAGCTCAGATCCACGCCGGCGCTGTTCCGGCAGAATGCAGCCACGCGGCCATAGGTTGAGCCGACCGCCTGGCATTGGAGCTGTTCGCCGCTTGCAAGCCGCTCCAGGGCGGCCGTAGCGGCTTCTGGAGGCGCAGCGGGACAGGGATGCCCCTGCTTGCATGTGCCGTCCGGTTCTCGCGCCGCAATGCCCGACAGGCGAATGCGGATGGCCCGGCCATCTGCGCCCTGCTCGACACAGCGGAGTGTGTCGCCGTCAGTGATGCTTGCAACGGTGCAGGCGAAGGAGCTGCTAGCTGCCGATCGTGCGCCCCCGCTCGTCACGTAGATCGTGCCGCCAGTGAGTAGGGCGGCCATGCCACCGAAACCCACGAGGAATTGAGACCAGCCGAAGAAAGCCATAGCTACAGCGGCGGCGGACGTTTCACCGCCCTACCGACTTTAGCCACTGAGCGTGCGAGCTCAGCCCCGTCGCCTAGCCACTCGTAGTCGTCGTCTGGATCGTCCGGCACGAACTGCACCCACTGATCAAACGCGCTGGGCTTCTGACATCTTTTCAGAAATTCCTCCCACGGCTTGGCGTCAGCCTCTGTGCTGCGCCAGTGCTCATAGACCAGCCTGGTTGCCTCTAGGACCTTCTCAGCCGTGACGCCGATAGCAGCAGCCTGCTTCAACCGCTGCCGATACCGCTTTTGACGTTCCGCGTTGCTCAGAACCATGCTTCCTCCGTTACGTGACGGATAGCACGGAGCGCGTTACGTAACAAGGTTGACAGCCCAGATATACCTCGTTACGTAACGGACAGTCAGCTAATCGGCTCGCCGCGTTCTGCCCGGCACCGCTTGTTCGCCCGATCACCAACGGTAGATGGGGCGGGGAGGGGCGGCAGCTAGCGTGCCGGTTTGCCGCCCCTTTCGATGTCGACCATGTCTCACAAAGTGATCTTCTGGAGCGTCGGGCTATTTCTCGCGCTGTTTGTGCTGTTCGTTCAGCTGGGACAGCGGTGACTAGCGCCTGATGCAGGGGAATGCGCTTCCGCTGTAATATCCGGCTTTGGGTTGAAAGCGGACGTTAGCTCAGTAACGATTTTTCGAAGAGCACTTCCCCGTCGGCAGTGGTGTCGGTTTGTGCCCATCCTGCTCGGCTGTAAAACCTGGCTGCGCGGCTGCCATGCTCGGTGCTCAGAGACAGGCATCCGATGCCCTGTTCTCTTGCCCATTCGAGCATCTTCCTGTGCAATGCCCGACCGATCCCAGCACCTTCACAATCTGGGTCGATAAACAACGCCCAGACGTTCGCGGCCGGCCCATCAACGACGGCAAATCCACTAATGCCGGCGTCCGTCTCTGCGACCCAAGCGCTGGCAGCCGCGATGTAAGGCAAATAGGTTGCCTCGGTAATTCGCGTGAAATCGGAGAGGCGGTTCTCGCGGGCGCTCTTTCTCAGACGGTGCATTGCAGCGATGTCGGTGGCAGTGGCAATCCGGATCGCGAAGTGCATGCGAGCCGTCGTGCCAGCAGCAGCCAATGTCCGCAATGGGTGGAAGCGGACGTTGAGGAGTGCGGCCAATCGACATAGACTCGCCGTTTCCAGAGGGGAATCGCAATGAAGATCGCTCTTTTAGTGCCGCTATTATTGATCAGCCTCGCTCCACCGGCGCTGGCGCAGGCGCCGCGAACCGCTGCGAGTGCAGTGGAGCTGGC
>JACCSV010000276.1 GCA_013812805.1 Sphingomonas sp.
CCGCGCCGGCTTGCGCCCATCGTCCGCAGGATGGCGATGTCGCGGGTCTTGGCGCGCACCAGCATGATCAGCGAGGACAGGATGTTGAATACGGCGACGAGGATGATCAGCGACAGCACCACGAACATTGCCACGCGCTCGATCTCAAGCGCTTCGAACAGCGCCGAATTCATCTGCCGCCAGTCGATGATGGCGCCGCGGCCATTGGCCAGGGGCTGAAGCGGCGCGACGATCTGCTCGACATTATCGGGATCGGTGGTCTGCACCTCGACCGTGCTGACCTCGTCGCCGAGCAGCAGCAATTGCTGTGCATCCTCGATCGGCATCACCACGAACGCCTTGTCGTAATCGTAGACCCCGACCTCGAAGATCGCGGCGACGGTGAAGGAGACGATGCGCGGAACGGTGCCGACCACCGTCGAACGCCCTTCCGGGCTGATCAGGCTGATCTCGCTCCCTGGATAGGCGCCGAGCGCCTGCGCGAGCCGGGAACCGAGCGCGACACGGCCGCTGCCGGGTGTGATTTCGGCGAGGCTGCCCGCCTTCACATTGCCGGCGATCACCGGATTGCCGCGAATGTCCTCGATGCGCATGCCGCGCACAATCACGCCTTCGACACGGCCATTGGACGAGGCCATCAGCGGCTGTTCGATCAGCGGCAGCGCGGAGGTCACGCCGGGCGTCTTGCGCGCCGCGTCGGCGATCTGCTGCCAGTTGGAAAGCCGCCCCTCATAGCCCTGGATGATGGCGTGGCCGTTCAAGCCGACGATCTTGTCGAACAGCTCGCCCCGAAAGCCGTTCATCACACTCATCACGATGATCAGCGCGGCGACGCCCAGCGCCACCGCGACCAGGCTGATCGAGGCGACCAGGAAGATGAAGCCCTCGCCTTTGCCCGGCAGGAGATAGCGGCGCGCGACCATCCGTTCGTAGCGATTCAGGATCATGACGTTAGCCTCGCCAGCGCGGATTCGACGCTCAATTCCTCGCGCTCGCCGGTCGAGCGGCGTTTGAGTTCGACCATTCCGTTGGCAATGCCGCGCGGGCCAATGACCAGCTGCCAGGGCAAGCCGATCAGATCCATCGACCCGAGCTTGACGCCGCCGCGCTCTTCTCGGTCGTCGTACAAGGTCTCGACGCCCGCAGCCTGCAGCTGCCCGTACAGCTGCTCGGCGGCGTCGGTGGTCGGCGCATCATCGGCGCGCATCGTCACCAGGCCGACTTTCCAGGGCGCGACGGACTCAGGCCAAATGATCCCGGCGTCGTCGTGGCTCGCCTCAATGATCGCGGCGACCAGTCGCGAGACGCCGACGCCATAACTGCCCATCATCGGCTCAATCATCTGACCGTCCGGCCCCGACACCTTGAGCCCCATGCTCTTCGAATATAATGCGCCGAAGTAGAAGATGTGACCGACCTCGATCCCGCGCCCGGTACGGCGGCGGTCTTCCGGGATCGTTGCCCAGCGCTGCTCGTCGTGGGTCTCGTCGGTGGCCGAATAGGTCGAGCTGACCTGCTCGAACAGTTGCGCGAGACCGATTTCGTCGCCGTAGTTCAGCGCGGATTGCTGCCAGTCGACTTCCTCGAACGCGGCATCGTAAAAGACTTCGCTTTCGCCGGTTGGCGCCAGCACGATGAACTCGTGGCTTAGATCGCCGCCGATCGGGCCGGAGGCGGCTTTCATCGGAACCGCCTGGATTCCCATCCGCTGGAACGTTCGCAAATAAGCGAGCAGCTGCGTGTAGTAGCTGTTGCGTGCGCCCGCTTCGTCGAGGTCGAAGCTGTAGGCATCTTTCATCAGAAACTCGCGGCCGCGCATCACGCCGAAGCGGGGGCGGACCTCGTCGCGGAACTTCCACTGGATGTGGTAGAGCGTCCGCGGCAGGTCGCGGTAGCTCTTCATGTCGTCGCGAACGATCGCCGTCAGCATTTCCTCATTGGTCGGGCCGTAGAGCATCTCGCGATCGTGGCGATCGCGGATTCGCAGCATCTCGGGGCCGTAGGCGTCGTAGCGGCCGCTTTCGCGCCACAGGTCTGCCGACTGGATCGTCGGCATCAGCATTTCCTGGGCGCCGGCGCGGTCCTGCTCTTCGCGGACGATCTGCTCGATCTTCTTCAGAACCCGGAAGCCGATCGGCAACCAGGCGTAGATGCCCGCGGCGGTCTGGCGGATCAGCCCCGCACGCAGCATCAGCTTGTGGCTGACGACCTGGGCGTCGGACGGGCTTTCTTTCAGGACGGGCAGAAAACTGCGTGAGACGCGCAAGCTCGACTAATCCTGCGATGGTGGATGCGGCGGCAGCCCTAGGGCGCCCAACTGTTCAACGCAATGCGGGTATGGGTGCCCCGCCCATGTGACTTGGCGGCCACAGGCGATGTGTAAAAGTAAAGTCGGCCTTCGTAGACGCGTGACATTCCGGCCTGTTCGAGCCTAGTTGCGCGCCGTACCGAATGCTCCGCCCCGCGGGCGATGTTCGGGGCCGCGACACGCGGCGAGTTCATGAGTTCCAAGGGGGCTGACGAGCAATCGTCACGCACGACGCCCGGATCCCAAGCGGTCCGGGCGTTTGCATTTGTGCGGCGAGGAAAGCGTTCAAGCTGCGTATAATAAATGGGGCCCCGCTATCGCGAGGCCCCAAGTTCATGCCTACTACCCCTTAGCGGTGATGGCGGACGTTGCGCGGACCTTCGCCGATCGCCCAGAAGACGTGGGTGATCTTGCGATTGCCGTTACCGAGGTCCTGAACGAAGACGTCCGGCCGGCCGTCCTTCGTGAAATGCACGGCGCGTCCCCAATCGGCCGGCGTGTCACCGGATTCCGCGTTGGAAGCGGGTGCCCTGCTGGTGATGGTAGCGCCAGATTCCGTGTGATTGTACATAGCAAGCAGCTGCTCGTAGTCGTGAGCGTCGGGATGCTCGTTGCCTCCCGGCAGGTTGGTGTAGTCCATGCAGCTCTCGGTGAGGTCCGTGTTGAAGTCCTCGTCCTGATGGCCGAGACCGTAATCATGGCCGATTTCCTGGTACATCACGAGCGCTCTCCACGCCGGAGTGTTGTACTGCGCGGTGTTGAAATAAGTGTCGTTCACCTTGGTCGTGCCTTTGGAGATATGTCCTCCAGACAGCCAGATGCTGGCGATGCCGAGCCAGCCGGTGCGCCCGTACCTCTCGTTGCACACCTGGATGGTGCCTTCGATAGCATTGCAACGCTTGGGATTGCTGCTGCCGGCAACCAGCGGCGAATTGATCACGGTCGACTTATTCCAGTCGACCACTGCGGTGTCGAGATAGCTTTGCCAGACCGAGTTGACGTTGTCGCCAACTGGAACCTGAAGCTCCGCGGTCGTGCGCGCCCAGTGATAGTTGCTCCAGCTATGGCTAGCGATCACCGGTGCTGCGACGCCGGCCAGAACTGATGCGACCAGCAACTTCTTCTTCATCGAAAATACAGTCATCCCACTCACTCCCTATGTCCAAATTCGGCACTTTGACGCCAAGTCGACGGAGCAGCCGATCCCGACGTTGCGGGCGCCGGTCTCGGTCAGCTCGACGAACTGGGTTTCAAGGATGACGCTGTCGACCGGAATGTCGATCAACGCGATCTGGTCCTTCACCCGGGCGATCCGTTCGGGCGATCCCTTGATCCAGATGGCATTCAGACGGCGATCAATTGCAAGGCTACTGTCGACGGCGCTTTCAGTCTGGCTAGCGGTGTCCTCGAAAAGGCGTCGCTTACCTAAAGCTTGGCCGTTGCCGAGAAGGAAAAGGACGTGCCGACGTCGTACCGGTTGATGTCGAGCCGGCTGCCGTTGAGGTGCTGACTTTCCCGATAATCGGTGCCCAGCAGGTTGCGCGCCTCGGCCTTCAACTCGATCTGCCTGCCCATGATCGGCACGCCCTGGCGCAGGACGACGTCGAGCTGGATACCTGGCCGCTCGATGAAATCGGGGGTCAGGTTGGGGCCGCGGGCGGTGGCACGATTGCTGGCATAGGTGAGCAGGATCGACTGCTGTGACAGCCGCGCGGTATCCTCCAGGCTAAGCTGGGCATTGAGCAAATGCTTCGACTGCCCGGTCAGCCGCAGCTTGCGCGTCGTGTCGAAGACGAACGCTGCATCGATCACGTTAGGCTGGCTGGTGAAACTGATCGTGGTGTCGCCCTCCCGGATTTTGATCTCGGAATCGCTGTACGTGTAGTTGCCGATAACGGCGAGGCGGCGGCTGCCGAAGAAGCGGCCCATCCGCTCGAGCGGGAAATATTTCCGTGCTTCGATCTCGGCGCCGTACAGCACTGCCTCCGGAGCGTTGGCGAACGAGGTCAGCAGCGAGTTGCCGACGAACACCGCAGTCGCCTCGATCGGCTCCTCGATCTTTTTGTAGAAGCCGGCAAGCGAGAAAATCTGGTCGCGGCCCCAGTAATATTCGTAGCGGGCATCGAGGTTGAAGAACTCGCTGTCGGTCAGAAACTGGTTGCCGAAGAAAGTCCGCTGCGATTCGGTGTCGCGGTACGGCTGCGGCGCGAGCTCGCGGAACTGCGGACGGGCGATGGTCTTCGACGCTGCCACGCGAAGCTGCATGTCCTCGGCGAAATTCCAGGTTACCGTGCCCGCCGGCAGCCAATAGCTGTTCTTGAGCTCGGTCGGGATCGGCGCTTCCTCGCCGAACAGGAAGCGCGGAGAGACCGACTGGTCGCCGTCCTCATAGCGCACGCCGAGGTTGACCGTGACTCCCTCCAGCGGGCGAATTTCTCCCATCACGTAGCCGGCGTTGACGGTCAGCCCGGCGTCGTAGGCGGCCGAGCCGAGGCCGCCCGTCGTCTCGCGCAGCAGGATGTCGTAAAGATAGACGTTGGAGTCGCTCAGCAGAAAGTCGATCCGTTGCTGGGAAACCGCGAGGTTAAGCGCCTGGCTCGGGAAATACTCAAAATCCCTGCGGATCGCCGAGCGCTGGTTGTCGGTGTAGGCATAGCCGGCCGACAGGGTCAACGGCATCGTCGATGGAAGCCGGTAGGACGCGTCGATACCGCCGTACCAGAGCTCGTCGTCGAGGGTGCTGAAGGACACGTTGGCGAACTGGCCCGGCGAGCGCAGGTCGTTGACGTAATCCTCGATGCCGTCGTTGAAGACGTAGCTGTAGTTGCGCTCGTACGGCGCGTCGCGCTTGGTCTTGGCATAGCTTCCGCGAAGGTCGAGCGCGAAGTCGCCGAACTTCAGTTCGCCGACGACCTGAGTGTCGAACAGTTGCCGTTCGTACCAGCTGGTCAGCCCGGTGTTGATGGTCCCGTCGGGACGCACTTCGCTGGGGCTGACGGTATCGAAATTGTTGCCCGAGCCGATCCGCGCTTCCTTGAGCGTGTCGCGGATGTAGAGGTTGGTGAAGCGCACCTTGTGGCGGTCGAGGCTGACGGTGAGGTTGGCCATGCCGTTGACGACGGCGCGGTTCTGCGTCGTCAGAAAGTCGAAATCGGACGAGGCGAGAAGCGTTTCCTCACCGGCGGTGCCGGTGCGGGTGCCAGCCTGCTGGACCCCGCCGCGGGTCTGCCAGCTGTTCGACAAGCCGCCGATGGCGATGAGGCCGATATCGAGCGCTCCGAGCCGGAAGGTTTCGCCCCCCGCGACGTCATATGATGAATTGAGCGGAATGCCGCGATTGCGCTGGATCAGCGTGGTCGACGAGTTAACCAGCCCGGCCGTGATCCCCTGGATGTCTTCGAGCGTGAAGTTTGCACCCTGGACGACGCGGTTGCCGCTGCCGATCGCTGATGCCAGCGCATCGGGGACGTCGCGGGTGCCGTCATCGTACCCCAGATAGTCGAGGTCACCCCCGTAATAGGTGTAGCCGAGGTTGTCGCTGGTGATGAAGTCGCCGCCGAAGCCCGCACCGATGTCGAGAAACCCTTCGGTCGGCGCCGAGCGGGTGGTGAGGTTGATCACGCCGCCGCCGAATTCCCCGGGATAATTGGCCGAGTAGCTCTTCTGAACCACAACCGACGCAATCACCGAGGTCGGAAACAGATCGAGCGGAACGACCCGCCGAAGCGGCTCCGGCGAGGGCAGCGGCGAGCCGTTGAGCAAGGCCAGCGAGTAGCGTTCGCCGAGGCCACGAACGTAGACGAAGCGCCCGCCGACGACCGACAGGCCGGTTACCCGCTTGACCGCGCCGGCAACGTCGCCTTCACCTGTCCGGGCAATATCCTGGGCAGAGAGCACCGACACGACTTCCGGGGTCGCTCGAACGGGATTGGGAATACGGCGGCCGCGAACGATGATGTCCTGGCCTCCGGTGGCGTCAGCTCCGGGCCCCGAGATCTCAATCGGCTGATCGGCTCCAGCGGGTGCGGCGCCGGGTTGCGCCTGGTCGGCAGTATCCTGAGCAGCGGCACTGGGGCCGGCAGCCTGTCCCACCGTCGATGCCGATGGCGAAGTCGGCGGCGCCGCCTGCGCATTAGCCGCCGGGGTACCGACGAACGCGGTGGACGCAAGCAGTGCTGCCACCCTCTGGAAATTGGTCATCGAGTTCCCCCGGTAAGCAATAGGCAGTGGGGGAGCAGCCGCTGGTGCCGCCGCTCCCCAAGGCTCTAGCAAGCGGCGATCAGCCGGCGTTCGGGATGGTCAGACACGACATTTCCTCGGCCGCCAGACCGCACGTCCACCCGCGCCACCAATTGTCGTTGGCGTCGCGGACTGCGCCGATATAACCGACGTCGGTGAAGAAGGCCGACAGGCCGGCCACGCTGGTGAACGGCACCCCACTCTCGTTCGAACCGTTGATGAACAGGTTGACGAGGGTCGATATGCCGTCGGCCGTGGTGTTCGGACCCGAGTTGAAGATCGCCGCAATCTGCGCCGCGGTGACATCGCTGTCGTCGACGAACGGAGTCGCGCAGTCGAAAAAGACGGATGCGAATCGCGGCGGCCCCTTTTCATCGGGCCCGGTCTCCTGGATGGTCGGTTGCTGGTCGATGTCGAGACATGCGGAGTTGGGCGCTACCATCGTCCCGTTGTACATTGCCGCATCCATGCCGCCGCGCAGATGGATGAACGCATCTTCCTGCGGCGTCACAAAGGTCCAGTTGGAGATCAACCAGTCGGTCCGCGGAACGGCGTCCGTGGGTTTGTCGCTCGAGTCGCCCTCGACGACCTTGTCGCCGCCGGAGGCGCGCTGGATTACGATCGCAAACTGCGTCGCGCCCTTGTAGCCGGAGTCAACGTCGAACGAATCGTCGTCGTTGCCGGTCAGCACGATATAGTGCTGGTTCACTCGGCCGCCGAACCACTCGATGCCATCGTCGGAGCTATTGTGAACCTGGACGTGGTCGATGATCGTGCCGGAGCCGACGCCCGCAAGCGTGATCCCGTTGAGCTCGTTGTTGGTATCGACCTTGAAGCCCGAGTAGCGGATCTGAAGGTACTGGAGCCGGCCCGAGGTGTCATTCGGCGACGCGCCCCCGTAGATCGAACCGGAGGTGCCTTCGACTGGAGCCTGGCACTGAATCGTGCCGCCGGTCGCACCCGCGTCGGCGCAGTCGGAGATCGGCGCACGCCCTAGCATGACGAGGCCGCCCCACTGGCCGATCGAGTCGGCGTTGACGTCGCCGACGACGTTGTTGCGGCTAGTCATCACCACCGGCCTGGAAGCGTTGCCGTCGACGATCAGCTGCGAGCCGCGGTTGACGACCAGGAAGTCGGCTCCCGATGCGCCAAACAGAGTGACTCCGGCATCGAGGGTCAGCACGCCGGGCTGAGCACCGGGGTTGACGTTGCCCGGATCCGCGCCCTGATCGTCGCCAACCTGCACCTTTCCGGACAAGGAGTAGATGGTGCCGGCGAGGTTTTGTAGGCGAAGCCCACCGCGGATCGTGCCAGAAACTTGGCATACCCGGCGCACATCGCTGGTGCCGCCGCCAATGCCGATGGTGCCCACGTCGGCAGTGCCAGAGGGGCAGTCCGCCGCCGGCTGACCCACACCCGGCGTGGGGGTTGGGGTCGGAGTGGGCGTCGGGGTCGGCGTCGGGACGACGATTACGCCCTCGCCCGGGGATGCTACATCGTCCGCCCCGTTGCACGCCGCGAGTGCGACGCTGGCGACGCTCACCAGCAGCGCGTCACGCACCACCTTGGAACTGTTCATGAATTCACTCCCCCTTGGAGTCTCGCTGATGGATGAGAATCGAGCCAATTGACGTCCGGCGGATCTTGCTACCAAGGGTCCGTGACAGTCGTATGAGGCGATCGCGACGCTTCGATGACACGTCGAAGACCAGTCGCGAACGGCCGCGTTTTAATCGTCGAGGTCGGCGTCGAGCGCGTAGCCGATGCCGCGCACCTGCCGGATGAGGTTGGGCAGCCCGGTCGAGTTCAGCGCCCGGCGAAGTCGGACCACCCCAACCGTGACCGCGCCGTCATCCAGCTTCTTGTCACCCCAGACCGCCTCGAGCAGTTCCTGGCGCGTGAAGACGACGGCCGGGTTCTCCATCAGATATTTGAGCAGCCGCATCTGCAGCGACGACAGGCCGATTGAGGTGCCCGCCCGCCTGACCTTGTGCCGGCGAAGGTCCAGCTCGACGTCGGCATATTTCAGGATTTCGCTCGAAACGTCCTTCCTGATCCTGCGCTTCGCGGCCTCCAGCCGCGACGACAGTTCACGGCCGGTCTTCGGTTCCGCAAAACAATCGTCGGCACCTGCCTGGAACGCTTTGATGCGAAGCTCCTCGCGGTCATCGCGGGTGATGACGATGACAAACGCCAGGGCGAGCTCGTCGATCGACCGCAGCGCCGAGCATAGCTGGAGGCCCGCGCCTTCGTCTTCGCGGCAGTCGACGAGCAGCAGCTGCGGTCGCTCCTGGACGGCGGCAGCAACCGCTTGGGCGCCCGGGCTGCAAAAATGCAGGTCGAGGGCCGAATGCTCGAGATTGATCCGCAGCGGGTCCGCCGGCGAGACGTCGGAAATCAGCAATGCCCGGGTATCGGCATCGCCGAAATCCCCGCGGCCGACTTCGCTGTGCGCCAACATCTGCTCTCCACCTCTGTCGAGTAGAAAGAGCGTAGACGCGTTATTTTACACGCAAACGACGCCTCAATGACCGGACGGTTACATGAGGGCACGCCGGGGTGGTAGCGGAGGAGGGACTTGAACCCCCGACACGCGGATTATGATTCCGCTGCTCTAACCAGCT
>JACCSV010000279.1 GCA_013812805.1 Sphingomonas sp.
GAAGCGCCGTTCAACGAGGCCGAGCATGCGGCCGAGGTCGCGAAACACCTCGGCACCGTCCACAACGAGCATTATGTGACGGTCCGCGAAGCCCGCGACGTCATTCCGTTGCTGCCGGCGATGTACGACGAGCCGTTCGCCGATTCTTCACAGATCCCGACTTTCCTGGTCAGCCGCTTCGCTCGCGAGCAGGTGACGGTGGCGCTGACCGGCGATGGCGGCGACGAATTGTTCGGCGGGTACAATAGGCACTTCCACGGGCCGCGTCTGTGGGATCGGATCGAGAAGGTGCCGCCATCGCTTCGAGCGGTCGCCGGCGCTGCATTGGGGAGACTGCCGGCGCCGGTCTGGCAGGGCGCGGCGTCGCTGCTCGCCGGCCAGCGCCAGCCGAGCTTTGCTCCCAAGCTCCAGAAGGCGCTGCGGGTGTCGGGGTCCGCGCGCAGCTTCGAGGATGCCTACCGAGCGCTGCTGAACGAATGGAGCTTCGAGCAATCCCCGGTGCTCGGCGCGCAGGGGACGGCGGGTTCCTGCGCCTTCGATTGCGGCGCCGAGGCGCCCAACGCGGTGCGGGCAATGTATTGCGACGCGATCGACTATCTGCCCGGGGACATCCTGTGCAAGGTCGACCGAGCGTCGATGGCGGTCAGCCTCGAGACGAGGGTCCCGTTCCTCGACCATCGCGTTGCCGCGCTGGCAGCGCGGATTCCGATCGAGATGAAGGTGCGCGGCGGGACGGGAAAAGCGATTTTGCGCAAGCTTCTCTACCGGCACGTGCCGCGTGAGCTGGTCGAGCGACCCAAGGCGGGTTTCGCGGTCCCGGTCGGCGAGTGGCTAAAGGGCCCGCTTCGGGCCTGGGGCGAGGAATTGCTGGATCCGCTGGCGATGGCTGCGGAGGGCTGGTTCGATTCCGCCGTAGTTCAGCGCCGCTGGCGCGACCATCTCAGCGGCCGGCGGGATTCAACCGCTGCGTTGTGGTCGATCCTGATGTTCCAGGCGTGGCTGCGGGCGCAGCGAGACGAAATTCGCGCCGCTGCCTAGCGAGCAGTCGGAAACGGCGGCCAACGATGCTGGGCAAGCGCCGACAGGCTCGCCGCCGGCCGCCCGTCAAGTCCTTCGTACACCCAAAGGTTACGCATCACCGCCGGCACGTAATAGCGGGTTTCCCAATAAGGGATGCTTTCGATCCACAGCACGGGATCGCCGCGGTCCTGGATCGACGCCCAGCGCGCCACCGGCACCGGCCCGGCGTTGTACGACGCAATGACCTTGGGCAGCTGGTTGCGGGTGGCGCTTGATGCGCGCAACCGTTCGATAAAGCTCTGACCGAATTCCAGATTGTACCGCGGGTCGAACAGCGAGGCGGGCGAGTAGGGAAGGCCGGCGGCACGCGCCATGTCAGACGCAGTTCCCGGGCGGACTTGGAGCAGCCCGGTGGCGCCAATCGGGCTGACTGCGCTCGACTGGAAACTGGATTCCTGGATCGCGTGGGCGAAAGCGAGGGCCGGCTCTACCCGCCAGCCGCGCACCGGAGTCCAGTTGGGCGTCGGATAGCGGTCGGCGGCGGCGACCCTGGCGCCGCGCTGGCCGTTGGTGGCAAGCCAGTATTGGCTCCCGGCAAGGTCGAGGCGCTTGGCAACCGCCACCAGGCCCTGCTGGTCGCCAGGAGCGCCGATCCGCGCCTGGTGGCGAAGCATTTGGTCGGCAAGCGACCGCTCGCCGATCCGGGCGAGCTCGACGGCGCGCCGGATGTTGGGAACGGCGTCGATGCCCGCCGTCGAGACCGGCCTTGCCGGTGAGATCCGGGTCTCCGCACCCAACGTCTCGCGCGCGAGCAGTCCGTAAAAGCTTTCCGGCGACTGGCTGGCCGCCCCCAGTAGCGCCGCCACCGCCTGCGGACGACGGCAGGCCTGCTCGGCCCTGGCCGCCCAGTAATATGCCCCGGTTCGAAGCTCGCGCTGGCGAGTGACCGCGCTGACGTAGCGGAACGATCGGGTGGCGGCGTTGCAATCATTGAGACGCCATGACGCCAGGCCCGACACCCAGGCCGCCGCGGCGGACCATTCGCCGGTGGCACCAAGGCGGCCGGAGTCTGCAACGCGCCGGGCGTGCGCGTCCTGGCTGGTGACATAATATAGCCACGCGACCCGCTGCCAGGCTTCGGCGCGAGCTTCGAACGACAGCATCGGCGCCTGCGTCATCACCAGATATTCGGCGCCGGCCGCATCGTTGGCGTCGACATAAGGCTCAAGCTGCTTGCGAAGCTCGTCGGCGAGCGGCTCCCCGCTGACCGGCCGGGCGCGGGAGCGGCCGGGGGCAGCGCCGAGGCTGACGACCGGACGGCGGGCGACGATCAGCGGCGCGGCAAGTGCGCCGCGCGCGGTCGCCATCCGGGCGAGCTGCTCGGCCTGGGGAAGGTCAGGTGCTTCGGCAAGCAGCGCCTGGATTTCGAGGAGCGAGACCACCGGCGAGTTTCTCGCGGTAAACAGCTCCGCCCTGGCAACCGCGGTCAGGGGGCTTCGCGGTAGCGTCGCGATGGCGAGGCGAGCACCTGGCCAATTGCCATTGCGGATGCCGGCGAACACGCCCTGCCAGTCCCGGGGGACGAACACCGGCGCGGCGATGACGGGAGGCGGGGCCGGCCGCACCACTGCAGGCGGCTGGGCCGGGTTCGTGACCGGCAGCGGCGCCAGCGGGTCCTGAGCGAAGGCCGGCGTGGCACTGGCGGCGGCGGCCGCGGCGATCCAGAAAAATCTCACTTGGGCTTTTCCATCAACAGCAAGAGGTCGCTCCACGCCCGGGCTTTTTCCGACGGGCGAGTGAGCAGAAAGCGTGGGTGGAAAGTGGCTACGGTGCGAACCCCTTCGACCTGGTGAACATGGCCCCGCGCGTCGATCAGCGGCTTTCCGAGCAGCGCTCGCGCCGGAGCATCGCCGAACAGGATCAAGCGCTTGGGGGCGGCAAGGGCCACATGCCGGCGCGCGGCTTCGCCGCAATCGGCGAGCTGCTCGGGCGAGAGCTTGGCGCCTGGCGAATAGAAACAAGTGAGGTTGGCGCAATACGCCTGGTCGGGCGTGAAGCCGATCGCCGCCAGCATCCGCTGCGCCAGCTCCCAAGCCTCGCCGCCGATCGGTCGCCCCGAAGCCGCCTCGTCGCGCCCCGGGGGCTCGGCGAGCAGCATCACTTCCGCAGAGTCCGCGCCCTGGGGCAGGATCGGCTTGGCGCCCTTGGCGGCAAGGGGGGCGTCGGAAGCGCTGGATAGCCAGGTGTGGAAGGCCTCCAGGCTCGAGGGGTATTCAGCCTCGGCCGGTGCGGGTGCCTTGATCGGCGCCGGCGCGCTCGGAGCGGCTTCGAGCCAATTGCGCGGCTGTTCCTGGGCCATCGCGTCGACGCCGCTCTCCAGCCACCAGCGCAATGCGCTCGCAGCCTCGGCCTCGCTGATCGCAGCCTTGTCCCCACCCATTCGCCGACTGTCTCGGCCATTGACGGTGCGGTCAAGGAATGGGCAGTGCAGTAGCGCCGAGACGAGTCCGGGACGCGACGAGACGCGACGCGAGCCGCGCGAGAGCGGGAGTGCGAGAGGAGCGCAATGAGCGAACGCGAAGCCATGCACTATGACGTGGTGATCGTCGGCGGAGGCCCGGCGGGGCTTTCGGCGGCGATCAGGCTGAAGCAGCTGGCGGCAAAGAGCGGGCGCGAGCTTGGCGTTTGCGTGCTCGAGAAGGGCAGCGAAATCGGTGCGCATATCCTGTCCGGCGCGGTGGTCGATCCCAAGGCGCTGGACGAGTTGATCCCCGACTGGAAGGACAAGGGATCGCCGCTGACTGTGCCGGTGACCCAGAACCTTCACTGGCTGCTGACGAGGAAGCGCAAGATGGCGCTGCCCGAACTGCTGATGCCGCCGTTCATGCGCAACAAGGACACCTACAGCGTCAGCCTCGGCAATTTCTCCCGCTGGCTCGCCGGCCAGGCCGAGGCGCTCGGGGTCGAGATCTTCCCGGGTTTCGCCGCCGCCGAAGTGCTGTTCCACGAGGACGGATCGGTGAAGGGCGTTGCCACGGGAGACATGGGGGTCGCCCGCGATGGCACCCATCGCGCCGATCACCAGCCGGGCATCGAGCTCCACGCCCGTTACACCTTCTTCGCGGAGGGCGTGCGCGGCCACTTGACCAAGGAGCTGACCCGCATCTTCGACCTGCGCAAGGACAGCGGGCCGCAGGTCTTCGGCCTTGGGGTCAAGGAGTTGTGGGACGTTCCTGCCGACAAGCATAAGCCGGGGCGTGTGATCCACACCCAAGGCTGGCCGCTTGAGGACGCGTGGGGCGGGGGGTTCCTGTACCATCAGGACAATGGCCAGGTGGCGTTGGGCTTCGTCGTCGCACTCGATTATGAAAACCCATATCTGTCGCCATTCGAGGAAATGCAGCGCTGGAAGATGCATCCGGCGATCCGTGCCGAGATCGAGGGGGGGCGCCGGGTCTCCTACGGCGCTCGCGCGATCAACGAGGGCGGGTACCAAGCGATCCCGCAGTTGGTGTTCCCCGGAGGCGCGTTGATCGGCTGCTCAGCCGGGTTCGTGAACGTGCCGCGGATCAAGGGCACGCATACGGCGATGAAATCGGCGATGCTCGCTGCCGAGGCTGCGTTCGAGGCGATTTCTAACGACCGCTCAGGGGATCTGCTGGACGCTTATTCCGCCGCCTTGCACTCGAGCTGGGTCGCCGAGGAATTGAAACTGGTCCGCAACGCCCAGCCGGCGGTGTCCCACTGGGGCGGGATCGCCGGCTCGCTTTACGCGGGGATCGACATGTGGCTCGGCCATCTTGGCCTGAAGCTTCCCTGGACCTTGCGGCACAAGGCCGACCACAAGACGCTGCGGCGCAAGGACCATGTCCGGCCGATCGTCTATCCCAAGCCGGACGGCGTGCTGACCTTTGACCGTCTTTCGTCGGTGTTTCTGTCGAACACCAATCATGAGGAGGACCAGCCGGTTCACCTGACGCTCAAGGACGCGGCGATACCGGTGGAGGTCAACCTGGCCGAATATGCCGGGCCCGAGCAGCGTTATTGCCCGGCCGGCGTTTATGAATATGTCGAGGAGGGCGGGCGTCCGCGCCTGCAGATCAATGCCCAGAATTGCGTTCACTGCAAAACCTGCGACATCAAGGACCCGACCCAGAACATCAACTGGGTCGTGCCCGAAGGCGGTGGAGGCCCCAATTATCCGAACATGTAGCCTTTTAGGAGTTTCGCTGGCGGCGATGATCGCGGCTGCTCCGGCGGCCGCGTCGACGCCGACGGTGACCAGCGATCCGGCTTCGGTCTACGTCTCGGCCCGAGCCGCGTCGATCAGCGGCAACCACGCGCAGGCCGCCCAGCTTTATGCCAGGCTCGCCGCCGGATCCCGTGAGACCGCGCTCGTGGACAAGGCCGTTGGCGCGGCGATCAGTGCCGGCAACATGCCGCTGGCGCTGCAGCTGATCCGCGCGGCTCCGCAGGCGGTCAAGTCGGTCGACTCCAAGCTGCTGCTGGTCGCCGACGCGCTTCGCCGCGGGCAGAGCGGCGAGGCCGCCGCCGTGCTCGGCGCTTCGAAGGCGGACGGCGACCTTGGCTTCTGGCTGCCTCTGGTGCAGGCCTGGGACGCCGCCGAGCGCCGCGATCCCGCTACTGCGGTGACATTGCTTGGCCAGGTGCCCAAGACCAGCGCGCTGGCCGCGTTCGTCGACGAGGAAACGGCGCTGATCCTGCTCAAGCTCGGCAATGGCGCGCAGGCGGAGCCGTTCGCCCGCCGGGCGATCGCCAAGGCCGGTCCGCGCGAGTACCGGCTGCGGCTGGCGCTTGCCGCCGGCTATACCGCACTTGGCGACCGCGCCCGCGCCGCGGCGATGATCGAAGGCGTCGAATCCAACGCCGACGATCTTCGCAAGGCGGCGCAAAGCGGCGAGCTCCGGCGAATGCAGATCGAGAGTGCCGCCGAGGCATTTTCCGAGCAGCTGGTGGCGCTGGCGATCGAGATGCGCCGCTCCAACCCGCGCGGCGCTCCCGTAAATATCCTGCAGCTCGCCCGCTATGCGGCGCCGGAGAACAGCTCGGCATTGCTGTTCCTCGGCACCACGCTCAACGATGTCGAGCGCACCGACGATGCGCTGGCCGTATTCCGGGCGATCGGCCGCGAGGACCCGCTTCACCCCGAGGCGCTGGACGCGCAGGTGCGGACGTTGAGCCAGGCCGAGCGCTTCGACGAGGCGCTGTCGGTAGCGAGCGCCTCCGCCAAGGCCAGGGGCGCGTCGAGCGAAGACCTGGCGCGCGTTGCCGACGTCTATTCGGCGATGGACCGGCACAATGAGGCGGCGCAGGCCTACCAGCAGGCGATCGACCGCGCCGAGGGCGGCGACTGGACCTTGCTGCTGCTTCAGGCGAGTGCGCTGGAGTCCGCCGACCGCTGGCCAGAGGCGAAGGCGGCGCTTGCCCAGGCGATGCAGATCGCGCCCGAACAGCCGCTGATCCTCAACTTCCTCGGCTATGCCAAACTCGAGCGCGGTGAGGACCTCGACACCGCCGAAGCGCTGATCCGCAAGGCGAGCGCGCTTGCTCCAGACGATGCCTCGATCACCGACTCGCTCGGCTGGGCGCTGTTCAAGCGCGGGCGCACCGAGGAAGCGATCGCGACCCTGCAGCGAGCGGCGATGGGCGATCCCGGGCAGGCCGAAATCCATGAGCATCTGGGCGATGCGCTTTATTCCGCGGGGCGGCGGTTCGAGGCGCGCTTTGCCTGGCAGGC
>JACCSV010000284.1 GCA_013812805.1 Sphingomonas sp.
TTTGGAACCCGGACGGAAGTTCATTGCCGCCGCTGCGGCGGCCATCTCGGGCACGTGTTCGACGATGGGCCCAAGCCGACCGGCAAGCGCTATTGCATGAACGGCCTCGCCATGCGCTTCGCCGTAGCCTGAGGACAACCGATATGCGTAAGATCGTCACGCTGATTGCATTACTCACAGCCGCTTGCTCGGCCGACGAGGCTCCGGCCCAGGCGCGGGCAGGCGAGCGGGCGGCAGCGGTCTTCGCCGGCGGCTGCTTCTGGTGCACCGAAGCCGACTTCGACAAGATCCCGGGCGTGCTGTCGACGACCTCCGGCTATACCGGAGGCCGGGTTTCGAACCCCACCTACAAGCAGGTGTCGGCCGGCGGCACCGGCCATATCGAGGCGGTCCGGGTGGTCTACGATCCCAAACGGGTCAGCTATGCCGAGCTCGTGCGCCGCTTTCTGCCGACGATCGACGTCACCGACGGGGGTGGCCAGTTCTGCGACCGCGGCGAAAGCTATCGCCCGGCGCTGTTCGTCGCCTCGCCAGAGCAACGGCGGACCGCGCAAGTCGCGCTGAAGTCGGCGGGTCAGCGACTGAACAAGCGGATTGCGGTGGCGGTTCTCCCCACCGCCCGCTTCTGGGCAGCGGAGGGGTACCACCAGGATTATTACAAGAAGAATCCCGTCCGCTATAAATTCTACCGTTTCAACTGCGGTCGCGATGGCCGCCTGAAACAGGTCTGGGGAGACAAGAAATAGCGACAGCCGCGTCTCCGTTCATCGAGCGACAGACGCGGCTGCTGGACCCTGCCAAGTTCCGCGACCCGCTGGTCACCGCCCGGGGCGAGCAGCGTGCGTTTGTCGACCTGCGGCAGATCGAGACGCTCTGGATCAACACCGGGACGCTCTGCAACCTTGCTTGCAAAACCTGCTACATCGAAAGCTCCCCGACCAACGATGCGCTCGTCTATCTAACGTTGGTTGAAGTCGACGCCTACCTGGACGAGGCGGAGGCGCTGGGAACGCGCGAAATCGGCTTCACCGGTGGGGAGCCGTTCATGAACCGCGATATGATCGGGATGATGCGCTCGGCGCTGCGTCGCGGCTTCGAGGTGCTGGTCCTTACCAACGCGATGCGGCCGATGCGTCGGTTCGAGGAAGAGCTCATGGCGATCAGGCTGGAGCATGGCGCCAGGCTGACGATGCGAGTCAGCATCGACCACCATTCCCAGGCCGTGCATGAGGCCGAACGCGGCTCAGGGACCTGGGACAAGGCGATCGCGGGCCTCCGATGGCTGTCCGACCGCGGCTTCCGCCTCGCCGTGGCCGGCCGCAGGGTCGCCGGCGAGAGCGAGCCGGCTGCGCGGGCCGGCTACCAACGCCTGTTCGCCAGGCTTGGAATAAATGCCGATGCCGCCAGCACCACTGCGCTCGTGCTGTTTCCGGAAATGGATGCGACGGCCGACGTCGCGGAGATCACCGAGAGCTGCTGGAGTATCCTCGGCCTTTCCCCGGATGCGCCGATGTGCTCGTCAAGCCGAATGGTGATCAAGCGCAAGGGCGCGCCGCAGCCGACGGTCGCGGCGTGCACCCTGATTCCCTATGATGACCAGTTCGTGATGGGAGAGAGCTTGGCGCATTCGGCAACCCGGGTAAGGCTTAACCATCCGCACTGCGCCCGCTTCTGCGTGCTTGGCGGCGCCAGCTGCTCGGGGTGAGGATCAGCGCCGTCGTCCCGACTCTGGGAGCGGCCGAGCATCTGCCCGCTTGCCTCCAGTCTCTGGCGGAGGCGGACGAGATCGTCATCGCCGACGGCGGTTCGATCGCCTCCACGGCTGCGATTGCGCGGCAAGCCGGCGTCAGGTTCGTCGAAGCGCCTCGCGGCCGCGGTTCGCAACTGGCTGCGGGGGCGGCAGCCGCAAGCGGGGACTTCCTGTTGTTCGTGCACTCCGACACGCGCTTGTCGCCCGGCTGGTCCGCAATTGCGCGCCGGCATGTGGCGCGCAGTCAACGTCCCGCCTGCTTCCGCCTGCGCCTCGACGATCAGGCCTGGCAGGCGCGCGTCATCGAGCTAGCTGTCGCTTTTCGAACGCGATGGTTCGGCCTGCCCTACGGCGACCAGGGATTATTGATCTCCCGCGAACACTACGAGCGATCGGGCGGGTTCCGGCCACTGCCGCTGATGGAGGACGTCGAGCTGCTCCAGCGGATCGGGCGGCCAGTCATGCTCGACGCCGAGGCGCTGACATCGGCGGAACGCTGGCGTCGGGACGGTTGGGCCCGCCGCTCGCTTCGCAACCTTGCCTGCTATTGGCTCTGGCGGCTCGGGGTTAGCCCGGAGCGGATCGAAGCACTCTACGACAGACCACGTCGAGTTTCGCCATCGCCTCCGGGTCACGCTTTTCCGGCGGAGTGACGATCGCCTGGTCGAGCACCGAGTCGATCGCCGAAGGTTCGCGCTCCTTCGGTAGGCTGCTGGCGAGAGCGACGAGCATCCGAGCGGCCATTGCCGCATTCTGCCTGAGAATCGCCAGCACGTGACCGACCTCGACCTCGGCGCGATCCTGGCGCCAGCAGTCATAGTCGGTGACCATCCCGATCAGCGCGTAGGGGAGCTCCGCTTCACGGGCGAGCCGGGCCTCCGGCATCGCCGTCATGCCGATGACGTCGCTGCCCCACTGGCGATACAAATGGCTCTCGGCGCGAGTTGAGAATTGCGGGCCGTCGATCGCCAGGTAGGTCGCACGCCGATGCACCTTTGCCCCGACCTGCTCGCCCGCTGCTGCCGCGAGATCCGCCAGGCGCGGACAAACCGGATCGGCCATGCTGACATGCGCGACGACGCCTTCGCCGAAGAAACTCGACGTGCGCGCACGGGTGCGGTCGATGAACTGGTCGACGGCCACGAAATCGCCTGGCGCAAGCTCCTCGCGAAGCGAGCCAACCGCAGATATGGCGAGGATGTCGGTGGCGCCGGCGCGTTTGAGTGCATCCACGTTGGCGCGATAATTGACTCGGTCCGGCGCAATCCGGTGTCCCCGCCCGTGCCGCGGCAGGAACGCGAAGGAGATGCCACTAATGCGGCCGGTCAGCACCTCGTCCGATGGTGTACCCCAGGGAGTCTCGAAGACCACCCAGCGCGCATCTTCCAGCTCGGAAAGCTCATAAAGGCCCGAGCCGCCGAGAATTCCGATGCACCAATCGCTCATGCGTGCGGGCCATAGCCGCAGCTCTCGCGTCCGTCACATTGCAACTTCCTGGCACCGCCGGGGGAATGCCAATTGCCTGCGGCTGAGCAAACGCACAGAAAGAGCGTTGATCAGCTGGAAGGATTCCCGTGCGAAAATTGATAGTCCGCCTCGCGCTCCTCGTGGCGCTGCTCATCCCGGTCTATTTCGCGGTCGCCGCGCTTGGCGCGAAGTTTGGCTTATGGGGCTGGCAGTTCGGCCTCGGGACGCTGATCGTGGAATGGGGTCCCCGATTCCTCATCACCTCGCTCGTATTGGGCGTCGCCGCACTGATTGCTGCGTTGACCAGCCGTCCCCGCCGCGGAACCGCGGCGGCGGTCGTGGCCCTCGTCATCCCGGCCCTGGGGCTCGCCTACGGGTCTCACATCCGCTCCAGCTCGGACGATATCCCTCCGATCCATGATATTTCGACCAACGCTGAGGACCCGCCGCAATATTCGCCACAGGTCATGGCCATGCGTAATGCAACCGACGCCAATCCAGTGCATCCGCCAACGACCCCGCTCGGGTCGATCGAGGCGTACAAATCCCCCCGCTTCGAGGATCAGGCGTCCCGGACCGTCGCCGAACTTTCGCAAGAGGCTTACCCCGAACTCAAGACGCTCGTGGTTCGAGCGGATCGACCAAGGCTCTTCGAAGTGCTGGAGAACCAAGCTCGGGAGCGAGGGTGGAGGATACACTCCAGCGATTCTGCTGGCGGCAATCTGGACGCAACGGCCGAGACGTTCTGGTTCGGCTTCAAGGATGATGTCGCGATCAGGGTGCGCCCGGCCCGTGCGCCTGGGACGCTGCTGGTCGACGCGCGCTCGACCTCGCGAGTCGGCTTGGGCGACATGGGCACGAACGCGGCGCGGTTGACCGATTATCTGGAAGCTGTTGCAGCGAGCCTCGCGGAAGCCCGCTGAGCAGCGGGACGAGATCTGCGAGGCTTGCAGAGCTGCCGTCAATCGGACAGGCTCTTAGCCGCTGGGTCTGCAAGGAGAAGCGCAATGGCGACCGTCGAATTGCACAACGTCGGCAAGCGCTTCGGTACTGTGCAGGTGCTGCGCAGCATCGATCTCGCCGTCGAGGAAGGGGAGTTTCTCGTCCTCGTCGGCCCCTCGGGGTGCGGGAAGTCCACTTTATTGAGGATCATCGCCGGGCTCGACGAGGTGGATGAAGGTGACGTCATGATTGCCGGCACCCGGGTCAACGACGTGGCGCCGGCCAAGCGTGGCATCGCGATGGTTTTCCAGTCGTACGCGCTCTATCCGCACATGAATCTGTACGACAATATGGCGTTCGGATTGCGCCGCCAGGACAAGACTGCGGCTGAGATCGACACCGCCGTGCGGGACGCCGCCAGGCTCCTCGATATCGAGCATCTGCTTGACCGTCGGCCCAAGGCGCTGTCCGGCGGTCAGCGGCAGCGGGTCGCGATCGGCCGGGCGATCGTTCGCAATCCGTCCGTGTTCCTTTTCGACGAGCCGCTGTCCAATCTCGACGCGGCGCTTCGGGTGCGGATGCGTTACGAGTTTGCAAAGCTGCACGAGCGGCTCGGCACGACGACGGTCTATGTCACTCATGACCAGGTCGAAGCGATGACGCTGGCCGATCGCATTGCCATCCTCGATCGCGGGGCGATCCAGCAACTCGGAACGCCCGAGGATCTTTACGAGCGGCCGGCAACTAGGTTCGTCGCCGGCTTCATCGGTTCGCCGCGCATGAATTTCATCGAAGGAACGCTGGCGAAAACATCGGAAGGGTTCGCGGTTCAAGCCAGTGGGGGAACGGCATTGCCGGTCAGCATCGACCTGACGGCCGCGAAACCGGGCGATCCAGTGACGCTCGGTATCCGCCCCGAGCATTTGCAGCTTTCTAATGAAGGGCTGGTGGCGGAAGTCGCGCTGGTCGAATGGCTTGGCAACGTGCGCTTTGCGTACCTGAGTACCATAGTCAGCGATGAGCCCTTGATCATGCAGATGACGGCCGAGGTTGATCTGTCGCAGGGCCAGCAAATTACCGTCAGCGCGCCTGCCGCAGACTGCCATCTGTTCGACTCGGACGGTTCGGCAATCGCTCGCAGCGGCTACGATCCAGGCACGCTTGCTGCCTAACTAGCGGATTTGCGCCCTTTATCCGTGGGTTGCACTCTGCTGCAGAGGTGGATAGAGTTCCAATGTAACCGTTTACACGTGGATTGTGACGGTTGGTCATGGGGATACTCATATGCCTCACCAATGTTTCGCGGCAGCTCACTGTGGTGCGGTGACGAGCCAGTGAAGGGTGCGACCATCCATGACGTTGCCCGAGCGGCGGACGTTTCGGTCGCGACGGTTTCCCGAACATTGAACGGACTTGAAACGGTAGCGCAGGGGACTCGCGACCGAGTGCTTCGGGCCGCCGGCGAGCTTGATTACGTCCCCCACAGCGGCGCTCGAGCCTTGTCGACCAGGCGGACCGACACCATTGGCGTGCTTCTGCCGGACCTGCACGGCGAATTCTTCTCCGAGCTGATTCGCGGAATCGACCTTGCGGCCCGGGCGCGCGGCCTTCACCTGCTGCTGTCCAGCTCCCACGGTAACCTGGCCGAAGCCGAGGCCGCGTTGCGCTCGATGCGAAGCCGCGTCGACAGTGTCATTGCAATGATGCCCAACGCCGGCGAGCAGCCACTTGCAAGCGACCGGCACCTGGGGGTCCCAATGGTGCTGATTGGGAGCAACGGTGCAGCCGACGCAATCGGTTCTTTTACCATCGACAATTTTGCGGGCGCGTTCGCGATAACCAAGCATCTGGTGTCGAGCGGGCGGAGCCGCGTAGCGTTCGTCACCGGTCCGGCCGATAACCTCGAGGCGTCTGAGCGGCTACGCGGCTATCGCGCCGCGATGCGATCATTCGGCTCGACCGAATGGATCGTCCACGGGGACTTCACCGAAGAGTCCGGTCGTCGGGCGGCTGCGCATCTGACGCACAACGATACCCCGGACGCCATCTTCTGTGCAAACGACATGATGGCGATCGGCTGCCTCGAGGCGCTTCGCGAAGCTGGCGGTTCAGTTCCAGACGACATCGCACTTGCCGGCTTCGACGACGTTCCCATCGCGCGCTACGTCAATCCCCCACTTACCACCGCAGCAGTGCCGATCGCAGAGATCGGGCGCCAAGCGCTCGAATGCTGCGCCGACGCAATCGGCGGGGGCGACGCTGGCGGACAGCGAAGCTTCCAGCCACAACTGGTGGTGCGTGCATCAACATCATCATCCTCATCATTGCGACAAGATCATTCCAGACCAGCAGAATTAGGGGAGACCGGATCATGAAGACGTCGAGCAGGACACGGACTTACGGGCTGCGCGTTGCGCTGCTTGCGACATCGCTTTTGGCGGCGACGCCGGCGTTGGCGCAGCTGACGACCTCCACCGTCCGCGGGCAAGTCAGCAGCAGTGCCGCCGCCGCGCCGGGCGCCACCGTTGTCGCCGTCAGCTCGGACACGGGCTCCACCTCTCGAGCGACTGCCGGTCCTGACGGATCCTACGTGCTTACGGGACTGCGACCAGGCACCTACGACATCAGCTTTGGAGCACCTGGCGGTGCGACTGTCACTCGCCGAGTGATTGTCTCGGTCGGGGAGACGGCCACTCTCGATGTCGATGTTGCCGCTCCTGCCGAGGCACCCGAGCCGGCCACAGCCGACGCCGGGACGATCGTTGTGGTCGGCCAGCGGCTGGTCGAGACCCGCACGTCGGAGATCGCGACCAACGTCAGCGAGCAACAAATCGAGAACCTGCCGCAAAACAATCGAAACTTCTTGAATTTTGCACAGCTAGCGCCCGGCATCCGGGTCAACCAGAGCGAGTTCCGCCAGACCTTTTCCGCCGGCGGCGTTGGCGCCGAGCCCAACGGCGACAGTTTCGGCGGACCGCAAGTCAACGTCTTCATCGATGGCGTCAGCCTCAAAAGCAACGTCAACCAGGGCGGAATCGTCGGCCAGGACGTCAGCCGCGGCAACCCCTTCTCGCAGCTCGCCGTCAAGGAATTCCGAGTCCTCAGTTCCAACTTCAAGGCGGAGTTCGAGGACGCGGGCACGGCCATCATCACCGCGGTTACCCGCTCCGGAACCAACAGGTTCGACGGCGAGGTGTTCGTCACCACCCAGAGTGAGAACTTTATTGAGCGGGACTTCTTCCAGAAGAAGAATGACCAAGACAAGCCGAAGCTTAAGCGCCGCCAATATGGCGCTGGGCTGGGCGGGCCGATCATGACCGACCGCCTGTTCTTCTTCGGAAGCTACGAAGCCAACATCCAGGACCGGGTAAGCAATGTGGTCCCAGGCGATCCTGGCGATCAGGCGCAGTTCCTTGATTTCGATGTTAGCAGCTTCGCTGGCAGCTTCTCGAGCCCGTTCCGCGAGCATCTGGGTTTCGGGAAGCTCACCTATTTGATGACTGAAGACCAGACGGTGGAGCTCAGCGCCAGCCTGCGCAAGGAGACCGACCTCCGCGACTTCGGAGGCCAGGCGGCGCGCGAGCGCGGCCAATCGGTCGACAACGACGTATACACGGCGAAGCTGCGGCATGATTGGAACGGAGACGGCTTCCTCAACGAAGCGTCGATCGACTGGCTGAAGTCCGACCTCGCCTTTGGTGCCGATCTCGGCCAGGGCTTTGGCCGAGTGTTCCAAGGCGTCATCCAGATCGGCGGCCGAGATCGTTTCCAAGAAGTCGAGCAGGAAGGCCTCACCTTCCGCAACAATTTGAGCCTCACCGACATCACGTGGAACGGCGACCACCTGATCAAGGGGGGCATAAAGATTTCCCGTCAGAAGTATCGGGTGGCCGGCTCGGGTCCATTCGCGAATCCGGAATTTGAATTCCGAACCGGCGGCGCGAGCACCCCTGAAACCGACGATGACTTCGATTTCAGCACCCCCGCTGTCGTCCGCTTCGGCGCCGGTGATCCGGAAGTGCAAGCGAAGACCACTCAAGTCGGGCTGTTCATTCAGGACGACTGGGAAGTGAACGAGCATTTGCTGCTCAACCTCGGATTGCGCTGGGACTATGATTCCAATGCGAAGAATAACAGCTTCGTGACCTCCGACCGGGCGGCGGAAGCACTCCGGGCACTGGGCGAAGACCCGCGCGTCCAGGGCGGTTTCTTCGATGTTGAGGATTATATCTCGGACGGGGATCGCGAGGCGGAGCTCGACAACTTCGCGCCCCGGATCGGCTTCTCCTACGATCTCAACACGGACCAGCGGACGGTCTTCTTCGGCGGCTATGGCCGGTACTATGATCGGGCGCTGTTCCGAAGCGCGGCTGAGGAAACCCTGTTCGCCCAATATCGCCAGGGTGAGCTTTTCTTCTCCGACGATGGCTCTCCGCGACTTGGTCGTCCCACGATCGAATTCCAGCCGGAGTTCCTGACGGAGGCGGGATTCGCAGGGCTCATCAACAGCCTGGAGACCGATCCAACTTTTCCAGGGACGAACCAGCTTCGGGTAATCCCGAATGACTTGAAGACGCCGTATACTGACCAGTTCAGCATCGGCATTCGGCAGCGGCTCGGCATTTTTCGCACCTCGCTCAGCTACAACCACACGATCGGCAAGAATCAGATCGGATACGCACCGCTCAACCGCTCTCTCGAGCCAGGCGAGAATGGTTTCTTCGAGTTCATTCCGCTGATCAACGGCTTCGGCGATGCCGTTGCCGCGTTCAACACGAGGGAGACCAAGTATGGCGCCATCCTCGCCAGTATCGACAAGCCTTACTCAAGGAGTTCGGGCTGGGGCGTGGGCCTCGCCTACACCGGCGTGCGTCGTTCAAAGACCCGCGGTTTCGAATTCAACTTCGACCGTCCAAATATCGAGGACGCGGATTTCGTGCCGAACGGAGGCAACGAAGAGCACCGGGTGGTTGCCAATGGGATCGTCGACCTGCCGTTAGGTTTCCGGGCATCGACCCTGGTCACCTTCGGCTCGGGCCTGCCATTCTTCGTGATCGATGCGCGGGAAGGGTTCCAGCCCGACAAAATTAGGCTGGGCCATTTCGAAAATCTGGGAGATTTCTTTCAGGTCGACTTGAGGCTGCAGAAGATCTTTCGCTTCGGAGAGCGGGAGTTCAGCGTCTTCGGCGAGGTGTTCAACCTGTTTGACCGGGCGAATTTCGGCGGCGCCGATGGCTTCATTTGCTGCGACGGCAATCCCAACTTCGGCGTTCCGAATTCGCTCGCTGGCCCGCCGCGCAGCTTCCAGGTGGGAACGGCAGTCCGGTTCTAGACGGAAAGCGAGGGGTTGCTGCGTTGGTGGCGGCCCCTCGCACCTTCGAAGTCCGAATCTCCGGTAGACAGGAGAATGATGCTGCCGTGATTACCCGCCGAAATGTCATCAGACTAGCCGGGTCGGGAGTGATCGGACTGGCCGCGGGCTGTTCCCTTCCGGCAACCGCAAGGCGTGAACCTGCCGGCGACGCAGTAACGAACGCATTTCTCGACGACGTCCAGCGCCGCACTTTCCGCTATTTCTGGGAAACGACCAACCCCGTCAACGGTCTCGCGCACGACCGGTTTCCGACGAAGTCCTTCGCAAGCATGGCGGCCGTCGGCTTTGCCCTGACCGCTTACCCGATCGGCGTCCATCGTGGCTTCGTTAGCCGGCAGGCAGCCGCCAACCGGACGCTCGCCACGCTGCGCTTCCTTGCCAACGCACCGCAGGGCGACGCGCCGGCGGGAATGACCGGCCACAAGGGCTTCTTCTATCATTTCGTCGACATGGAGCGCGGCACCCGCTTCGAGCAGACCGAGCTTTCCACGGTCGACACCGCGCTGCTGCTGGGCGGCATGTTGTTTGCCCAGAGCTATTTCGACAAGCCCGGCGAAGCCGAGATCCGTGCCCTGGTCGACCAGATATACGCGCGCGTGGACTGGCAATGGAGCCAGGCGCGGCCCCCGACTGTCGCGCTCGGCTGGAGCCCCGAAAAGGGGCATCTGCCCTATGACTGGATCGCCTACAGCGAAGCGATGCTGGTCTACATTCTGGCGCTAGGCTCGCCGACCCATTCGCTCGGGCCGGAAAGCTGGGGCGCCTGGGCGGCCGGCCTGCCCAAGCATTGGGGAACCGAGGAGGGCCAGCAGCTGGTCCGCTTCGCGCCACTGTTCGGCCACCAGTACAGCCACATCTGGGTCGACTTTCGCGGCATCCAGGACCCCTTCATGCGCTCCAAGGGCCTCGACTATTTCGAAAACAGCCGCCGCGCGACGATTGCCCAGCGTGCCTATGCCGTGCGCAACCCGATGGGGTGGAAGGGCTACGGCCCGCGCCTGTGGGGCCTAACCGCTTGCGATGGGCCAGCGGACGTGACTGTCGACGTCGACGGGCGGAGCCGAACCTTCCGCTCCTATTCGGCCCGCGGCCCCGGCGATTTCGATGACGGCACGGTCGCACCGACGGCGGTCGGCGGCTCCGTCCCGTTCGCGCCCGAGCTGTGCATCCCAGCGCTGGTGGCGATGCGTGCCGACCATGGCGAGCATCTGTACGGTCAGTACGGGTTCCTCGATTCCCTCAACCTGACCATTCCGCCCAGCGTGCCGCTCAAGCATGGGAAGCACGTGCCGGGACGGGGCTGGTACGACGGTGATTACCTTGGCATCGACCAGGGGCCGATCCTGGCGATGATCGAGAACCATCGCTCCGGCCTGGTGTGGCGGCTGATGCGCTCCAACCCGCATATAAGGCAGGGGCTCGAGCGGGCTGGCTTTGCGGGCGGCTGGCTCGCTTCGTGAGGGCGCTGCTTCTCGTCTTTCTCCTGCTATGCGGCTGCGCTGCAAAGGACGATGGCCGCGAAGTGGTGAAGTTCTGGGCGATGGGGCGCGAGGGCGAAGTGGTCGCCGAGCTCATCCCCGAATTCGAGCGGCTCAATCCCGACATCCGCGTCGACCTTCAGCAGATTCCGTGGAGCGCCGCGCACGAGAAATTGCTTACCGCTTTTGCCGGACGAGTGACGCCGGACGTCGCCCAGCTCGGGTCGAGCTGGGTGCCCGAACTGGTTGCGCTGGGGGCGCTGGAGCCACTGGACCGCGCGATCACGGGGTCGAAGGTGGTCGAACCCAGGGATTTCTTTCCCGGCGGCTGGAACGGCAAC
>JACCSV010000319.1 GCA_013812805.1 Sphingomonas sp.
CATGCACCTGAAACACCGACTTCGCGATATCCAACCCGATCGTCGTAACCTCACCCATCGTAGCTCTCCTTCCGACTCAACCCCGCGATGATTACCGCAGGTGGTTGGAGAGCCGTCCACGACATCACTAGCTGACCGGCTGCTTTCGGGAGCCAGGTCGAGATACCGGCCATTCGTTCACAACCACCTTGAATGACCGACACCGACCCATTGCGGACATTCGCTGGCCGCCGCATCATGCTGCCGATGGAGGCGAAAACATGCGGCGGGTAGTCATAAGAAACACGTCCAGCGCCGAACTAGGCGTAATGCTTGAGCCGTGGACAGATCGGGAGGACGTTGAGGCGGGGGGGCAGTTGACCGTTGAGGGCGACTTCTCCGACGACGAGATTATCATCGATTTCGGGGACGATAGCTTTCTTTCCATTTGGTGTCCGCCGGGTTGTAAGCTGAGAAGGCAGGGGTCCTGACGTCCGCTTTCCACCCATTGCGGACATTAGCTGATTGAACCAGTCTACCGCGGCGGCGGTCTGCGGGCGCGGCAAACGAGGGAGGACGCGATGAGCCTAAGACGGCGGGATCTTGTTGTGGGGGCCCCAGCAGCCGGGCTGGTGAGCGTCCTGGCCGCAGGAGTCGCGAAGGGAATGGTCAGCCGGATTCCGGCCGAGGACCTCTATCAACTCGACAATCCGGCGACGATCATGGCCGCCGCCCGCGAAATCATGAAGGAAGATTGGGTCGGGGTGCTAATCACTATCGACGAGAGTGGAATGCCTCGTGCCCGTCCCGTCGGGGTCGGTGACCCGACCGACGACGGGAGCCTCTGGATTTCGACGCGACGCGGAAGCCGCAAGACGAAGCAGATCGCAGTCAATCCGAAGGCCGCACTTCACTTTGGCTTCGACGACATCCCCAATGGCCACAAGGGCAGTTTTTATGCGAGTTTCACGGGCTTGGCGTCGGTACATACGGACGCCGAAACCATCGCCGCGCACGGACCGGCGAAGGAGTATCGGTTACAATGGCCGGACTACCCCAACGATCTCGCGCTAATCCGCTTCAAGCCGCAGCGGCTGGAAGTGATGGGTAAGGGGATTAAGCCGAACAAGCAGTACTGGCAGCCGCAGGGGGTCGTCTTACCGCTTAGGGCGTAGTGTCCGCTTTCCACCCATTGCAGACATTAGCCGCGGATGTCTGCTTTCGACCCATTGCGGACATTCACCGAACTGCCGCACACACCTCCTCATGAACGTGAAGGAACTCAGGGCAGTCATGGACAACGCCCTCCGAGAGGAAGGGCTGGAGGAACAGCGGCTCTTCCCCAAGGGGCCGAAGGTCTGGACGCTACCGGCGAGTGACATCGTTCGCTTCTTCTGGCCGCAGGTAATCCGGCGTCCGTGGGGCTTCATCTACAATGGCGCGATAGGCATCGAGATACCGATCCTTCGCAAGTGGCTATCGCAGTTCAAGCCGGACGCTGAGGCGGGCATCTTCGGTCAGTGCTTCGTCAGCTACGTCATCATCAATGAGAAAGTTTTTCGGGATTTCAGGGTCGAGCACGACAAACCCGTGCCGCCAGATCTATGGGCTGGGCTGCTGAAAGACCGCCTCGACAAAGTGCCGCCGACGCTGGACGCCCTCGTCGACATTTACCGGCGAAACAAGGAAGAGCTTGGGTGGCTCGCGCACCCGCATGAGCGACATGCTTGGGACTTTCTGCTGAAGTGGCGCGAGAACCCAGACCCAGCCATTCGCGTCCCGAAGATGCTACCGGATGGGCGCGTCGTCTGATGTCCGCTATCGACCCTTTCCAGACATTAGCTCAGCACGCTAAAGGGCGCGCGTGTGCAGCCTTTACTCGATGACGACCACCGTCGATGAGATGCGGCGCGTCTTTGGCCCCTTCGCAGGCGACACAAGCAACCTTCCGCCCTTCGACAACATCTATCCCGGCTACCAAGCTCCGGTTCTACTGCGGAGCGAGGACGGCGGGCTCAAGCTGGAGACGATGACCTGGGGCCTGCCCGGCCCAGCAGCGGCGGGCTCGCGGCCGGTGACCAACGTCCGGAACCTCGAGAGCCAATTTTGGCGCTCCTCGCTCCACAATCCAAGATGGCGCTGCCTAATTCCGGTAACCCGGTTTTGCGAGTGGACGGGGGAGCCAGATCGAGGCACCGGCCGCAAATCCAAGGTTTGGTTTGGTCAGTCAGACCAGCCGGTTTTCGCGTTCGCGGGCGTGTGGCGGCCGGCGGACAGCGGATTGCTGATGGCCTTCCTCACCTGCGAGGCAAACAGCGTCGTTGGGGCTGTTCACCCAAAGGCGATGCCTGTCATCCTCGAACCCGGCAGCTTTGACGTTTGGCTGGACAGTGAGCGGGTCGACGCCTGCGCTCTGGCGCGTCCATTTCCCGATGAGCGGATGGTGCAGTTCGCTGACTGAGCCGCCGCTGGAGCGCTTCAGCGTTTCCCTTCGGCGTCCGGCCATTGAATGCGCAGCGCTGAACGCAGCTCCGCTTGTTCCACCAGCGCGTCGTACTGATGAGCAAGTTCCTCATGGATCTCGCGGACATTCTGGCGGCCTGCGGCCAACGCCATCGCGCGATGATCGACGGCGCGCTGCCGATAGTAGCTCGCATCGTCCCGAGACATGTACACCCCCCCAGCACGAGCGCGAGCCCATACGTCTCTCAGTCGCCGACTCGCTCCTACGATACTCAGCGATGCCTGTGGATAAACCGTTTCCACGAATACTCCGAGTCCGGTTCCGTAGATTGCGGTAACGGCTGTTGGCCTCCCGTTCCTCCTGGAGCGGCGCTCCACCATTCGTTGGCTTTGTAATCCTCAGGCGCGCATATGGCTCACACGGAGAACCCCCGGGCATGAAAGACACATTCGCTGCGACCGTCGCCGCCCAGGGGCAGGACGACTACATCCGGGCGATTGTGGCGGAGACTGCTCGCATTACCCACACGGGTTTCGTGGCAGTCGCACGCGTGACGGAGGACCGCTGGGTCGCCTGTCAGGTCAGCGATGAGATGGAGTTCGGCATTAAACCGGGCGACGAGCTCGACATCGAAACGACGATCTGCAGGGAGATAAGGGACTGCGGAAAGGCCATCGTCATTGATCACGTCGATGCAGATCCAGAGTGGCGGACCCACCCGGTGCCGGCGCTTTACGGGTTTCAGAGCTACGCTTCCTTCCCTATCATTCTGAATGACGGCAGTTTCTACGGGACCCTGTGCGCCATCGACCGGGAGCCGCGGGCGCTCAGCGCTCGCACCATGGTCGCAGTTCTCGAGAGGCAGGCAGAACGTCTGGGAGACATTCTCTCGGTTGGCTCGATCGCCTCAAACGCAGCGGCCGCGCAAGCGACAAGTGGAGGGGCCTCTTAGTCTGGTGCAACAGCCCAAGTGTCCGCTTTCGACCCGTTGCGGGCATTCGCGCTGCATCCTGCTCCAAGAGATCGCAGCCCTTCCTCTCCCGTTCGGACTGCAGGCCCTGGCGCTGTTGTTCGCTCTGCTCAATGCGCCCGTGCTTGCAGTTCGAATCGCGGGGAGAACAAGGCTCTGGCCGCGGCACCGAAATCTCTAGCCTGCAGTCATGCGAACTCTGCTTGCCGTCCTAGTGCTGCTGCTCACCGGCTGCTCGACGATCCATCGAGCCGCTCCCGCCGACGAGTTTTTTGCTCGGCTCTCGAGCCTGTGCGGCAAGGCGTTCGAAGGGCGCATCGTGAGCCCAGCGGAGGAGGCCAACCGCGACTTTGCCGGCAAGCGGCTAGTCATGCACGTTCGCGAATGTGCGGCGGACACGATCCGCATCCCCTTCCACGTCGGCGACAACCGCTCCCGCACCTTTGTGATCACCCGCACGCCAAGCGGGCTTCGCCTCAAACACGATCACCGCCACGAGGACGGCAGCGCGGAAAAGCTCACCCAATATGGCGGCGACACGATCGCGCCTGGCACGCTATCGCGGCAGGAGTTCCCCGCCGACCAATTCTCGCGCGACCTGTTCGTGCGCGAGAGGATGCCCGCATCGGCCGCAAGCGTCTGGGTATGGGAGGTCGAGCCGGGGCGCCTGTTCGCCTTCGAGCTGCGCCGCCCCAAGCGCTTCCTCCGGGTCGACTTCGACCTCAGCCGGTCGGTCGCCGCCCCGCCCGCGCCCTGGGGCAGCCGGTAGCTGCAGAAGCGACCTCAGCCGGCATCCACTTTTCTGTTAGCGGTGGCCAATGTCTGCTTTCCACCCAAAGCGGACAGTAGCCTCTGACCGCCCGCAGTCCTAAGCTCCTCCCGTGAACCCACCCAGGCGAAAGTCGCCCTTCAACGTATTACTCTGGGCAATCCCTATCCTGACGATCCCGGCGCTCGTCTTTTCCCTGCTGGTCTTTTTCACTGTGACAATCCCAATGACCGGCCTCTCAACCGGAGCAGCGGTCGCCTTGATGGGCCTCACCATCCTGTTGCCGTTCCTGTGCACTTTCGGACCAGCGCAGGCCGCTCATGCGAGAGAGGCGGGTAGAGGGAATAAGGCGTGGGCCTGGCTCCTATCGCCCGCCATATGCCTCGCATGTATCGCGGGCGTCCTGGTCATCTGGTGACCATTTCCCGCCCATTGCGGTCCTCGAAAGGGCTGGGATAGCGGCTGATGGGAACGCGCTGGCTCTTGGTCGTGGTGTTTGTGCTTGTGGCTTGCACAAGCCCCGAAGAACGCGAGCGCGACGCGCTGATGGATCGCATCGAAACGAAAGTGAAGCTCCCCGATGGGGCGTGGCCGCTGCCAGAATATGCGCGTCACTACGCGCTGGATGACAAGGGCATCGTCGTTGGTGTTTACGCCCCTGGCTATCAACCGCCGAGCCATGATGCGACCTGCGAAGAGTTTCTCGAAGACCTGACGACGCGTGAGGTTCCGTGTCCTGAGCCGGAGAGCGACCGTCTATTAGCTGGTCAGCGTCGTTGGGTTGGGAACACGGACGAGTTGCCGGTGAACATGGATGGCGGCTGTGCGATTGTAACGGTGTTCTATGATCCGAAGGCCGATGCGGTGACGAGCGCCACCTGCAATGGCAGGGCCTAACATCCGCATTCCACCCATTGCAGACATTAGCGGCTTAGGTCTGCTTTCGACCCAAAGCGGACATTAGCTGATGATCGAGGAGGCGTTGCGGCGGCTCGCCGCTGTCGCCATGCTATCGTCGATGGCCGAGCCCGCCGCCCAGCACGATTGAAGAGCGCGTCCGTCGGTTTCCGGGAGCTAGCGACAACCCTAAGTCAGGGGCAGGCTTAGGTTCGCTTTCCCACCCAAAGCCGACATAAGCGTGTTCGCCTATTTCGCGATTTTTGAGGCCCACTGGAGAGCGTTAGCGATCTCGGCAGAATTATCCTTAAATGCTCTGTCCGTCTGAGCGGGGGTCGGCGACAACCTATCCAGCGCTTCAACAAAGCGTGTCATCGCTTCAGCGTCCTCATCCCCTTCGGCCTGCAATATGAGAGTATAGCTGCTCGCATCTAAGTCATCGAAGACGCGCGCCAATATCTCGACCAGTGCTGCGGATTTCTGCTCGTCGGTGAACGGCGATCCAGCCAGTTCGATGAACTCACGAGCCTGCTCTCTGAGCCGCTCTTTGAAGGGGACCAAACCATCCTTGTTCATGGCCTCGATCTACCACCGATCTGTCGAAGTTCCCACGAAGGGGCTAATGTCCGCTTTCCACCCATTGCGGACATCACACACTCATCACGGAAACCCCTTCCTCCGCCTTAAAAACCGTCTATGGTGCGTGACGCACTATAGGGAGAATATCATGAAGCAGGCGTTCTGGAAGCGGCAGAGCACGTCCGCCGCCGCGACTTTTCTGGCAATCTGGGCCGCCTGCGTAGCCCTGCTCGCAGTCAGCGGCGACAACTTCCTGTTTCCTATCGCCTCGCTGGTCGTGTTCGGGATCATACTTTCGGGCCTCGCGCTTCTCCTGACCCGCAGAACCGATGCTCCATCGGTGCCGGTCGCCGATCCCAGGCGCGAGAGCCTGTTCCTGCTTGGCTATCTGCTGATCTACACCCTGATCCTGTTCGGGCCGCTCTTCGGGGCCGTGAAAGAATTCTTTGAACCGGGCCGGGTTCAGCAGTCGGTGGTCGTCGCCTACAAGGTGCTGGTCCACATTATCGCGCCGACGCTCCTGATCTATGCAGCGCGCGGGCACCTGCGCGGGATCTTCGACCCAGGCCTGCGCAGGCCCGGCGTCCTGGTCACTCTGGTAGTATTCAGCGTCTTGCTGATCGGTGCTGTGGCGATGCTCAACTCGAGCTTTGATCAGTTGAGCGATCGCGGACTCTCAACTGCCGCCATCGTGGGCTGGGTTCTGTTCGCTTGGGCATGGGTGTCAGTAGAGGCCGGGATCTGCGAGGAATTTCTGTTTCACGGCCTGCTTCAAGCGCGCCTGACCGCCTGGATGGGATCAGCCCCGTTCGCCATCGTGGCTACCGTCATAATCTACGCGCTGGTGCATGTGCCGGGCTTTTACCTGAGAGGCGGCGAGGGCGTAGCGGTCCAAGCGTCCGGCCTTCCACAGATCATCGCTCTGTCCATTGCGGGTCTCGGACCCATCGCGCTCATGCTGGGCATCCTGTGGCACCGTACGCGCAGCTTTTTGCTTGTCGTCCTCGTGCATGGCGCCATAGACGCGATGCCTGCGGTGGATAAAATGATCCGCATCTGGGGCTAGGGCGTCGACGGTCCCGTGATCGCGTTTTGGCCTCGGCCATGCCGGATCACCGTTACCGAGGGCGGAGCGGAAATGACCGAACTCGACTTCACCATCCTGGCGATTATCGGCCGCGACGGCCCGCTTTCCGCCTATGACATCCGCAAGGTCTTCGCGCAGTCGCTGACTCCCACTTGGAGTTCCAGCACGGGATCCGTCTACCCGTCCATCGGTCGCCTGGAGATGGCGGGATTGATCACTGCCTCAATCCCGGAGGGCGCGAGAAGTCGCAAGGCCCTCAGAATAACACCGGCCGGCAGAAAGGCCCTCGAACCTTGGCTGACCGGCATCACCCCGGAGATCGCCGCAGCAACCCCCGACCCAATCCGAACCCGCATGTTCTTCCTGATGTTCGTCCAGCCGAAGCGGCGGCTGGAGATCATCAAGACGGCCATCGAGAGTACGGAGGCCGCTATTCAAGAAGCTGAGAGGCGGAGACTAGCGCGCCCGGGCGGGGATGGCGCAGATCTAAGGCGCATCGCCAGCGAAGGCGTGCTGTTCGAACTCAGAGCGCGACTGGATTGGCTCAAATGGCTTCGAGCAGAGATCGCACACTGAAGGTAAGAACACCCGCCGGCGCGTGGCCAAAGCCCACAATGGCGCCTACGTCGAGACGGACATCTAGGCCCGCCGCGTTGGCGACATTGCAGCATTCCGCTTTGAGTTGATGTCTAGGCGGCGGTAACGACCGCCTTGGGACGTAGCCGACCGGCAATAGTCCAGCCATCAGACTTCAGGTCATTCAGGCCTTCCTACATGTCCAAGCCAACGTCCGCTTTCCACCCATTGCAGATCAACGTCTGCTTGCTAGGCTCATGAGTGATCGTCGGAGACCCAGTGCATGATGACTCGCCTCGCCCCGCCCCCAGGTTCGCGTCGCTTCCGCGGGGCTCTGCTGCTGGTGCTGGTGAGTCTCTCCATCGGCAGTGCGCCGGTATGCGCGGCAAGCCAGGCGCGGGCGGCAGAAGTGCTCCGCTTATGGCCGGGCCAGGCGCCGGGCACGGAGGGCTGGACCGGGCCCGAGGAGGAGGTTGACGCCGAATTGCCCAATCTCGGCAAGGTGCACATCATCACCAATGTGACAGTCCCGACGCTCACGGTCTTCCGGCCGGCGGCGGGGAAGGCCAATGGCACCGCGATGCTGGTGGTGCCCGGCGGCGCGTTCCGGGCGCTGACGTGGGATCTTGACGGAATCGAGACTGCGAAGTGGCTCGTGTCGCGCGGCATCGCCGCTTTCGTTCTCAAGTATCGAGTCCGGCCGCCCGCGACCTCGGGCGCTCCCGGCCCTGAATCGTTCGCCCACTTCGCGACCAGGACCAGGGCGGCGCGAGAAATCGCTATCGCCGATGCGAGGCAGGCGCTGGCGCTGATCCGGTCAAGTGCGAAGCAATATGGAATTGCACCGCGCAAGGTCGGAATGATCGGCTTCTCGGCCGGAGCGATGACCGTCATGGGCTTGGCCGTCGCCAGGGACTCCGCGCAACGACCGGATTTCGCAGTGTCGTTGTACGGTGCGCTGCTTTACCCGGGAGCGCCGCCCGCCGGCTCCCCGCCATTGTTCATCGTCGCCGCGCAGAACGATGGGCAAGCGCCGCCGGCCCGCAGCGTGGAGATGTTCCAGCGCTGGACCACCGCCGGCCTTCCCGCCGAGCTTCATCTCTATGAAAAGGGCGGGCACGGCTTCGCGTTTCGTCCGCATGATGTGCCTGCGGACCGCTGGCCTGCCGCGTTTGAGGCCTGGCTTGCCTCCCGCGGTTACATCGCGGGTCGCGACAAGGACGAAGTGCGAGGTCGATAGCCCATTGTCCGCTTTCGACCCATTGCGGACACTAGCGCTCCGGGTATGCTTCTGACCCATTGCTGGCTTAGCACCATTGCGGCCAGAGGCATTCAGACCCTGTTTGACTGCGTTTTGGACCGACGGCCGCGAGTACGACGCTTGAGCTCGTGCCGCGTCGAAGCGCTCTTGCTCAAGCCGCAGGCTTGCCATGCGCGAAAGCGCGTCAGGCCGGAATGCCGATCGCATGTTCGCGGACGCACCCGACCGCCGAGTCCATTCG
>JACCSV010000338.1 GCA_013812805.1 Sphingomonas sp.
GCGCCCTTCGGTTGGCGAAAATCAATGCTGCAGCCGCCGGCGTGGGGGTGGAAACATTGGTGTCGGACCGCATCCCAGACGGCGCCGACCTGGTTATCGCCAACCCGCCTTACATGATCGACAGTGCCTCCCGCTCATACCGCGACGGCGGGGACCTGCTGGGCGGCGCGGTTGCGCTTGATTGGGCGAAGCAGGCGCTCGCCAGCCTTGCTCCGGGCGGCGCAATGCTGCTGTACACGGGCGCGGCTTATGTCGAGGGCGAAGCTCCGCTCCTCGGGGAACTGACCAAGGTTTGCGCCAGGGCCGGCGCATCGCTCGAGCTGACCGAGATCGACCCCGACGTGTTCGGCGAGGAGCTTGGACAGCCTCAGTACGAGCGCGTCGAACGGATCGCTGCGGTCGGGGCCGTAATCAACACCGCGTCGGGCTGAGCTCGGCGGCCTTTCGCGCTTGTTGGCCGATTTCGGCCAGGTCGGCTTTCCCCTGCTGCACGATCCAGCTGCCGCCGACGCACAGCACCGCCTCGAGCGCCAGCCAGTCCGCCGCCGTTTCCGCCCGGATACCGCCGGTCGGGCAGAAGCGCACGGCGGGAAACGGACCGGCTAACGCCTTGAGCGCGCCAATCCCGCCCGAGGTCTCGGCGGGGAAGAATTTGAAGCGGTCGAGCCCCAGCTCGAGCCCGCGCATGATGTCGCTGGCGGTGGCAACGCCGGGTAGGAACGGCACCCCGCTGTCGCGTGCAGCGAGCGCGACTCGGTGTGACAACCCCGGCGAGACGACGAAGCGGCTGCCCGCGTCGATTGCCTGCGCCAGTTGCGCCTCGTCGAGAACGGTGCCGGCGCCGACGATGGCGCCCGGCACACGCGCCATCACCCGGATCGCGTCCAGCGCGCCGGCGGTGCGAAGCGTCACCTCGATCACAGGTAGGCCGGCCGCGACCAATGTCTCGGCGAGCGCGGCGGGATCGAGCGCGCCGTCGAGCACCAGCACCGGGATCACGCCAGCGCGGCGCATGATGTCATCGATGGTCATGGATGCTCCCGAGCGAACGCCGCGGCGGCGCCGATTAGCCCGGGCTCCGGATAGGTGATGAGCTTGACCGGAATGTCGTCCATCCGCCGCTCGAAGCGGCCCTTGGCGATGAAGCGGTCGCGGAAGCCGGAACGCGGCAAATAGCCGGAAAGCCGCTGCCCGAGGCCGCCGCCAATGACCACGGCATTGGCGCCGTGGGCGAGCGCGAGATCGCCGGCGACGGCGCCGAAGCTGAGGCACAGGTGGTCGAGCGCCGCGGCCGCGAGGCTGTCGCTCCCTTCCAGCGCGGCCGCCCACAGCGCCTTGTCGTCGCGGATCGAGGCGGCGCGGTTCTCGATTGCCGCCAGCGCGTCGTAGATATTGACGAGGCCACGCCCCGATATCAGCCGCTCGACCGACACTCGCCGGAAGCTCTTGCGCAGCTGGGCGAGGATCCGGTCCTCGAGCGGGTCGAGCGGAGCGAAGTCGACGTGGCCGCCTTCGGTCTCGATCACTTCGTAGCTGCCGTCCTCCTGCCGAAGCAGAGCAGCCACCCCCAAGCCGGTGCCGGGACCGACGATGGTGATGACCCCCGCCTTGGGAAGCTCTCGCTCGGGTCCACACAAATGCGAATAGGCACTGTCATCGAGCGTCGCGACCGCATGGGCGACCGCACCGAAATCATTGACGATGGTGAAGCGCTCGACTCCGAGCTTCTCGCTCATCAGCGCCGGCCGGATCACCCAGGGGTTGTTGGTCAGCTTGAGCAGCTCGCCACCGACCGGCCCGGCGAACGCCATTGCCAGCTCATCGGGCAGATCGACGCCGCTGCGCCGGCCGAACTCCTCCCACGCGGTCTGGAAACTTGCGTGCTCGCTGGTCTTGAGCGTGACCGGCTCGCTCAGCTTGGCCACCCGGCCTTCGGCAATGGTAGCGAAGGCGAAGCGCGCATGGGTGCCGCCGATGTCGGTGGTGACAATCTGCCTCACGGCTGCTCAGCCTCCATCTCCGCGAGCAGCGCCGAAGCGCCCGCTTCGGCATCGTCGCTGTGCCGGCGCATCAGCCCGAACAGCTCGCGCCCGACGCCAACCGGAGCTGGCGGCGGCGGCGGCGGCGAGCGTGCGGCGATGTCGACTTCGAGTACGTCGAGCGCGCCGGTGTGACCGCACAGCCGCACCACATCGCCATCTTGAAGACGCGCCAGCGGTCCATCCGGCAACGCTTCGGGCGACACGTGGATCGCGGCCGGCACCTTGCCGCTGGCGCCCGACATGCGCCCGTCGGTGATCAGCGCTACTCGGTGACCGCGATCCTGAAGCACGCCCAGCGTCGGAGTCAGCTTGTGAAGTTCGGGCATGCCGTTGGCGCGCGGGCCCTGGAAGCGGACCACGACGATCACGTCGCGGCCAAGCTCGCCGGCCTTGAAAGCTTCGAGCACCGCCTGCTGATCGGAGAAGCAGCGCACCGGCGCCTCGATCGTCCAGCGGTCGGAATCGACTGAGCTGGTCTTGAAAATGGCGCGGCCAAGATTGCCTTTGACCAGCCGCATTCCGCCGTCGGCCAGGAACGGGTCGGTCGCGGGGCGGAGCATGTCGCGATTGAGGCTCTCACCGGTCGGCGTCCAGCGGAGTTCCTTGTCCTCGAGCCCCGGGTTGGCGGTCCAGGCGGCAAGCGCGTCGGCGCCGGCGGTAACAGTGTCGGCGTGCAGCAGGCCTTGGTCGAGCAAGGTCGCGGTGACGAACGCCATGCCGCCGGCCTGGTGAAAGTCGTTCACGTCGCCGGCACCGTTGGGATAGACCCGAGCGATCAACGGCACCGCCGATGACAGCGCGTCGAAATCCTCCCAATTGACCAGGATGCCCGCCGCCCGTGCGATCGCGGGCAGATGGATCGCGTGGTTGGTCGACCCGCCGGTGGCCAGCAGCCCGACCATCGCGTTAACGATCGATCGCTCGTCCACGACCTCCGCCAGCGGCCGAGTCCCTTGCGCGTGCAGCTCGGCGAGCCGGTGCACGGCGGCGCGGGTGAGTGCCTGGCGCAACGGATCCTGCGGATTGACGAAGGCGGCGTTGGGGATGTGCAGCCCCATCAGCTCCATCATCATCTGGTTGGAATTGGCGGTGCCGTAGAAAGTGCAGGTGCCGGGGCTGTGATAGGACTTGGACTCGGCCTCGAGCAGCTCGTCGCGGCCGACCTTGCCTTCGGCGAACAGCTGGCGGACTCGCTGCTTCTCCCGGTTGGCAAGGCCCGACGGCATCGGCCCGCCGGGGACGAGCAGCATCGGCAGATGGCCGAAACGAAGCGCGCCAATCAGCAGCCCGGGGACGATCTTGTCGCAAATGCCGAGCAAAGCCACCGCGTCGAACATGCCGTGACTAAGCGCGACGGCGGTGCCCATGGCGATTACGTCGCGGCTGAACAGCGACAGGTCCATTCCCGGCTGGCCCTGAGTGACGCCGTCGCACATTGCCGGCACGCCGCCAGCAACTTGAGCGGTGGCGCCCACCTCGCGGGCGTAAATCTTCATCTGCTCGGGAAAGCGGGCGTACGGCTGATGCGCCGACAGCATGTCATTATAAGCGGTGACGATCCCGATATTGGGCCCACGCAGGGTGCGGATCGCCGGCTTGTCCTCCTCCGCGGCGGCAAAGCCGTGCGCGAAATTGCCGCACGACAGGCTCGGCCGGCTGATCCCCCGCTCCTTCTGCTCGCGCATCAGGTCGAGGTAGCGTTGCCGCCTCGGCCGCGAGCGCTCGACGATCCGCTCGGTGACGCTGGCAACAGTGGAATTGAGGCTCATTTCAGGGCACCTTGAAAGCGTCGGCAGGCCCCCAGCTTCCGGCCGCATACGGAACCGGCGTCAGTCCGGCGTCGGCCCACCCGGCGCGGATCTGATCGATCCACGCCCACTGCGCCTCGACCTCGTCACGCCTTACGAACAAGGTGGGGTCGCCTTCAATCAGGTCAAGCAGCAGCCGCTCATAGGCAATTCGGCGGCGATATTCGGTGAAGGCATTGGCGAGGCCAAGGTCGAGTGGCAGTTCGCGAAGTCGCACGCCGTCGCGGTCGAGGCCAGGCGTCTTGGCCATCATCAGCAGCCGGATCGTCTCCTCGGGCTGCAGGCCGATGATCAGTTTGTTCGGCTTGGCCGTCGCCCCGCGAGCGGCGAAGATCGAATGCGGAACCTCGCGGAACTGGATGAAGATTTCGGTGCCGCGCGCCTGCAGCCGCTTGCCGGTGCTGAGGTAGAACGGCACGCCGCTCCACCGCCAATTGTCGACATGCACCTTCAGCGCGACAAAGGTTTCCGTGTCGCTCTCGCGCCCGAGCTCGGCGGCGTAACCGGGCACGCTGTCCGCGTCGATCGTGCCCTCGACATATTGGCCGATGACGCTGTCCGCGCCGGTCAGCGGCCGAAGCGAGCGCAGCACCTTGACCTTCTCGTCGCGCACCGCAGTCGCGTCGAACGCTGTCGGCGGCTCCATCGCCACCAGCGCCAGCAACTGGAGCATGTGGTTCTGGACCATGTCGCGAAGCGCGCCGGCGCCGTCGTAATAGTCAAAGCGGCCCTCGACCCCGACGGTCTCCGAAACGCTGATCCGCACATGGTCGATGTGGGCGCTGTTCCACAGCGGCTCCAGCAGGGAGTTGGCAAAGCGCAGGGCCAGCAGGTTCTGAACCGTTTCCTTGCCGAGATAATGGTCGATGCGGAAGGTGCGCTCTTCGGGGAAGGCGGAGGCGACCGAATCGTTGATCTCGCGGCTGGAGGCGAGGTCGGAGCCGAGCGGCTTTTCCAGCGCCATGCGCACCGTCGGGCGGGCAAGCCCGGCCGCGGCGAGACCGTCGATGGTCGGCTTGAACAGCGACGGCGCGGTCGACAGGAATATGGCGACGCCCTGCGCAGGATCCCCGACTGCCTCGGCAAGCCGCCCGAAGGCGGCCGGGTCGGTGATGTCGAGCGGTACATACGACAGGCGCGCAAGGAGGCGCTCGGCGACTGCATTGTCGAAGGTCCCGGCCGGCAGGAACTGCTCGAGTGCTTGGCGCGCCTTGGCGCGGAACGACTCGTCGTCGAGCTCGGTGCGCGCCGTCCCGGTGATCCGCAGCGCCGCCGGGAGCAGGCCGTCAGCATCCAGGCCGTAAAGCGACGGCAGCAGCATCCGCCGCGACAAGTCGCCGGTCGCTCCGAACAGCAGCAGGGTGCCCACCTTATCGGCCACGGCGACGCTTCACCGGCGGCAGCAGGAAGCGAAGCGGCTGGTCGAGGCGCGACGCCCAGCTGATCTCGTTATGCTTGTGGCCGGGAAAGTTGCGGCTGATCCAGTTCACGCCCGAACGATAGCCACGTCGCCTGACGATCGCATCGACGCCCTGCTGGTAGCGCGCATAATGAGCGTCGAGCGTCTCGGTGCCGTGGTCGAAATAGAGCCTGTGCGTCGCCGGTGCAGGCAGCGCGGGCGCGAGGTAACGCTCGAAAGCCGAAGACACTGCGGTGAAATCCGCATCCGCCAGCGTCTCGCCTTGCACCGGAACCATCAATGGCCAGTGGGTCGAAACCATTCCGGCACCGCCGAACAAGTGGGGATATTCATTGACCGCGTATAGCGAGATCAGGCCGCCCATCGACGAGCCCATGATCGCGGTGTTCGCGCGGTCGCGATGCACCCGGAAGTCGCGGTCGATGCGCGGCTTGAGCTCGTTGACGATGAACTTGAGATAGCCGTCGGACAAAGGATCGGCGCCATAGAGCTTGCGCACCCGCTCAATATACTCGCCGGGCAGGTGCCGGAACGCCTTGGCCGGCACATAGTCGCGCAGCCGCTTGGGCGTGTTCCAGATGCCGACGACGATCGTCGGGCGAACCTCGCCACGTCGGATCAGCCGGTCGAGAGTCTCGTCCACCTTCCATTCCATTCCGCCATAACCCGTCGCGGTGTCGAACAGGTTCTGCCCGTCGTGCATGTACAGCACGGCGTGGCGGTTGCCGCCTTTACGGTAGCTGCTCGGCAGCCAAACGGTGACCCGACGCGGGTCGGCGTGACGGGATTCCACAACGCCCAGGTCGATGAGCTTGCCGGCGGTGACAGTGGCCACTGCGGGCGCCGCGGCAACCAGGCTTAGGAGCAGCAGCACCAGCCGGGGGATCACGCGGCTTCCTTCAACAGGTTGAGCGCACTTTGATGCGCCGGGAAGTTGAGCGCGCAGCCGTGGATGAACCGGTCGACCTCGTCCATGTCGAAAATCTCGATGTCATCGCCTGGAGGCCGAATACGACCGTCATCGGGGAAGTTTCCATAGCCAGCCAGCATGCAGTGCCAGGACAGGGCGCTGTAATAGCCGCCGATGTCCTGCCGAGCGAATTCCTCAGCGACGTCTCCCCCGGTGAACCAGGCGGTGAATATGTCCTTGAGGCTGTCGGACAGCTCGTCGTGACCGGTGGCGTCGCGCCAATAGTCGGTGTCGCTGCGCAAGGCGGCGCGATAGTGGCAAACGATATAGTCGCGGATGCCTTCGTAGCGGCGAGCGATGCGGTCGTTGAAGGCATCGTGCGCCTCAGGGCTTTGACCGTCCGCGTCGACGGCTTTGATGAAGCTTTCGACGGTGGCCAGCACGATGTGCAGCGCGGTCGCTTCCAGCGGCTCGAGGAAGCCCTGGGCAAGCCCGATGGCGAGGCAGTTGCCGACCCAGCTGCGTTCGACCCGGCCGACTCGCATCTGCAGATGCCGGACCTCGGCGCCAGCAGGCAGGCCAAGATGAGCGCGCAGTTCGTCGGCGGCAGCGTCGGGATCGGTGTAGCGCGACGAATAGACGTAGCCGTTGCCGACCCGGTTGGTCAGCGGAATGTGCCAAATCCAACCGGCCGACTTCGCGGTTGCCCTAGTGCACACGCCCGGCGCTTCGGCGGGCAGCGGCGTTGGAGTGACGACCGCCCGATCGTTGAACAGATTCTCGCCAAAGCCGCGGTGGGGTTCGCCGAGCGCGCCTTCGATAATGACGGCGCGAAACCCGCTCGCATCGACGAACAGGTCGGCTTCAAACCTGCGCCCGTCGTCAGCGACCAGCGCCTCGATCTCGGCGTTGGCGCCCACCGCTACGGAAGCGATGTTTGCATCGACATGCTCGACACCGCGGCGCGTCGCAACCTCGCGCAGGAACGCGCCAAGCAGATGCGCGTCGAAATGATAGCCATAGCTGGTCAGGAACGGGAAGTTGGGCGGTGCCAGCGGCGCCCGGCACTGATGCGCCAAAGCTGTCGGCAGGAAGAAGCGATCAGGGTGCGCCCAGACGTCGCGGCCAGTGCGGCGGGCGCGGGTGTTGTAGAAAAATTGCGGCGCGGTGAAGCTGTCCACAGCGGTTGGAAACGGGTGGAAATAGCTGCCATGGCCGGGCCTCTCCGACCAGCCGAGGAACTCGATGCCGGTCTTGTAGGTGGCGCTGCAGCGCGGCATCCATTCGCCTTCGGCGATGCCGAGCGTGTCGAAGAAATGCTTGAGCTGCGGGGTGGAGCCCTCGCCGACGCCGATGATGCCGATGTCGCTGGATTCGATCAGAGTCACCCGCGTGCCGAGCTTGCCCCAATGATGCTGGAACAGGTTGGCGGCCATCCAGCCGGCAGTGCCGCCGCCAAGTATGACGATCGAGCGCGGCTGCCGCCCTGCGCTCATCTGCCCAGGGCCACGAACCGCACTGCTGCGCCGCCGCCGGGAGCAATTCGCAGCGACAGCCGGTCGGCGGCGGTGACATCGCGCCGCTCGATTGCGATGGCGCGCGGGTTGGTGCGGAAATCGGCAGTGTCGCCGTCGCGGTAGATTTCGGCGCGATAGCGGCGGCCGGGCTCGAGGAAGTCGAGCGCAACGTCGAAGCGCCGCTCCTGTTCGTCGGAAATCGCGCCGAGATACCAGTTCGGCCGCCCACGCTCCTTGCGCGCGATCACTGCCATGTCGCCCAGCTCGCCGGCCAGCATCCGCGTATCATCCCAGTCGACCGGCACGTTCTTGATGAACTGGAAGGGCCGCAAATTGGCCTCGTAATTCTCGGGCAGATCGGCCGCCATCTGAATCGGCGAATAGAGCACGACGTAGAGCGCCAGCTGCCGAGCCATCGTCGAGGGGATCGGCGTATTTCCGCGGCCGGTCAGGCTAAGGACCCCCGGCGTATAATCCATCGGCCCTGAGAGCATCCGCGTGAAAACCAGATTGACCTCATGGTCGGGCGGATTCTTGGGAACGGCCCAGGCGTTGTACTCCATGCCGCGCTGGCCCTCTCGGCTCACCCAGTTCGGGTAAGTGCGCCGCAGCCCCGTGTCCTTGATTGGCTCGTGCGGGTTGACCGCTATTCGCCGCTTGGCGGCCTCGGTCACCACTTTCAGATGATGGCGCGACATCAATTGACCCTCGTGCCACTCGAACACTTTTCGGCCGTCGGGGCCGATCGCCTGCACTCCGCCGGCATCGGACACATAACCGGTCTTAACCGCCGGAATGCCGAGCCGCTGATAGAGGTCGAAGCCGGCCTCCATCTGGCTTTCATAGTGGGCGACATTGGCCGAGGTCTCGTGGTGTCCGATCAGCACCACGCCCTTGCGCCGCCCGTAAGCAGCAAGGCCAGCAAGGTCGAAATCCGGGTAGGGTTCGGTGAAGCTGAACTCGTCCCCGGTCGCGAACCAGTCGCCGTCCCAGCCCTTGTTCCAGCCCTCGACCAGTACCCCCCCGAACCCGTGACGAGCGGCAAAGTCGATCAACCGCCGGCCGTAGGCGGTGGTCGCGCCATGCTTGGCGCCCGACGCCCAGCTTTGCGTGTCGAGGTGCATCCCCCACCAGATGCCGACATATTTCATGGGCTTGACCCAGCTGACGTCGCCGAGCTTGTTGGGCTCGTTGAGGTTGAGGAAGACGGTGTTGGCGGCATAGAGCGAGGGCGCGTCCGGCGTGATCAGCACCACTCGCCACGGCGTTTGAAACGGCGCATCACGGACCACCTTCGGCCCATCGGCTGAATAGGTGAGAACCGCTTCGAGCCGGCCATCCTGGACACCGCGAACATTCATGCCGGAATAGTCGACCAGGGCCGCTTCGTGGATCGACAGATGCAGCCCGCTTTGCGTTCGCATCGTCACCGGCGTCTGCACGGTCACAATCGCGTTGATCGGGGTGCGCTGGTATAGATATTCCTCGCGGTTGCTTTCGAACGCGGGCGACCAGATCGCCTCGCCCCCTTCCGCGATATTGAACTGGGTAAGCTCCTCGGTGATCCGCGCGGTCGTCAGGTTCGGCTGCCTCGGGACAACGTAACGGAACGCGACCGCGTCATCGTAGAGTCGGAATACCACCGTCAGCCGCCGCTTGAGCCTGTTCGTCTCCTCGAAGTTGGCGGTGAGCTCGGTGTAACGGTCGCGCACGGTGCGCCATTCGCCCCACGGTTGCTCCCAGCGCTGGTCGGCGGAGCGGCTGCTCTGCCCCGTCAGCCGAAAGTTGCGGAGCATCTGCGGGGCGTCCGAAAACAGGAAGCCAAGCTCGCTGTCGCGGATCACCAGCCGGTCGCCGCGCGACACCGCATAGTTGATCCGGCCCTCGCCGTTGAGGCTGACCTCTAGCTTCAGGACGCCCGAAGGCGACGCCAGCGTTGCCGCCGGGATTGCGGCCGCCGGAGCGGCGATGGCGAAAGCGAGCCAGGCGAGCGCCAAGTGGACCAACCGCATCAGACTTCCTCGATCAGCGCCGCGAACGGTCCGAGTGCATTGGCGAGAACATCGCCGACACGAAACAGCGAGCCATTGTGCGGCGACAGCGGAACCTCGTCGTCGGAAAGGTTGAACGTGCAGCGCAGCCGCTGGTCGCCGAACGCCCGCTCGAACACCAGCTTCTGCCGCCCCGCCTCGACCACGTTCATCGTCCCCCAGCGCAGCGCCGGCACCCGCCTGCGAAGCGCGACGACTCGGCGGGTGAAAGCGAGCAGCGAATTGGGGTCGGCCTGTTGGACATCGACCGCGAGCTGATGGTGATCCTCCCCAAACGGCAGCCATGGATCGCCGCTGGTAAAGCCCTGGCCGGGTGCGTCACTCCGCCATGGTATCGGCGTGCGCGCCCCGTCGCGGCTCAGAGTCTGCGGCCAATTCGCGATCGCTTCCGGGTCCTGAAGCTTGTCGAACGGCACCTCGACCTGGGTGAGCCCGAGCTCCTCGCCCTGATAGAGGATGATCGATCCGCGCAGACAACCGAGCAGAAGCATCTTGGCGCGGGCAAAAGGCTCGCGGTGCTGCGGCTTGCACCAGCGCGGGATGGCCCGCGGCGAGTCATGGTTTTCGAACGCCCAGCTGGGCCAGCCGACGCCACCGTCCGCCGGCCACTGCGCCGCGCTCTGCGCGACCAGCGCCGGGGTCAGCCGCTCAGCATACAGGAAGTCGAAACCATAAGCGCTGTGCAGCCGCCGCGACCCCGCGGTATATTCGTGCATCTCCTGAAGCGCCCGCTCGCCGCCGACTTCGGCCAGCGCGAAGCGGTCGCCATAGCTCTCGACCAGCGCCCGGATCCGCTCGAGAAACAGCGCGATCGACGGGTGCGACTGATTGTAGAGGTGCTTCTGGAAATCGAACGGCCGAGTGCGCTTGCCGCCCGCGTCAGCCGGCGGATTGTCGCGCAGCTCGGGGTCGTGCATCGCAAAATTGATCGCGTCGAAGCGGAAGCCGTCGACCCCGCGCTCGAGCCAGAACCGAGTGATCTCGAGCAGCGCTTCCTGCACTTGCGGATTGTGCAGGTTGAGGTCGGGCTGCTCGGGCAGGAAATTGTGGAGATAATATTGCCCGCGCCGAGCGTCCCACGTCCAGCTTGGTCCGCCGAATACCGACTGCCAGTTGTTGGGCGGCGATCCGTCCGGCTTGGGGTCGGCCCAGACGTACCAGTCGGCTCGCGGGTTGTCGCGGCTCGACCGGCTTTCGCCGAACCATCGATGCTGGTCGGAGCTGTGCGAGTAGACCTGGTCGATGATCAGCTTCAGGCCCAGCCCATGCGCCTTGGCGACCACCGCATCGAAGTCGCCGATCGTGCCGAAGATCGGGTCGACGTCCTGGTGATCGGCGACGTCATAGCCAAAGTCGCGCATCGGCGAGGTGAAGAAGGGCGAGATCCAGATGCAGTCGACGCCGAGCGAGGCGACATGGTCGAGGTTGCGCTCGATGCCCTTGAGATCGCCGATCCCGTCGCCATCGGTGTCGGCAAAGCTGCGCGGGTAGATTTGGTAGATGACCGCGCCCTTCCACCAGGGCTGCGGCTCGCTTTGCGCGGATTGCCGGGAGGACAGCTCAGCGAGATGCATGGCAGATCGCATAGCCAAGCGCAGGCAGGCTGACGCTGACGCTTCCCGGCGCCTGCGCATCGGGTGCGCAGCTGCCGACCAACGAGCGAAAGCGGACCGACCCGACGTCCACCTGCACGTTGCGCTTGAGGGGACTGGTCGAGGTGTTGAGCAGAACCAGCACTTCCTCGCCGGCAAGCAGGCGGGAGAAAGCCAGCAGCCCGGGCTCGTCGCCAGCCGAGCGGAGCACCGTCTCGCCGCGGCGCAATGCCGGCTGGCCGATGCGCACCGCGGCCAGCTCGCGGATCAACCGATACAGCGGGTGGGCGGTGTCGAAATTGGCGTCCGCCGTCGTTTTGGAGGTGCCGAGCAGGTCATTGTCGTTGTAGATCGCGACCCGCGACGGGAACATGTCCTCGCGCGCATCCTGGTCGCCGCCGTCGCCGACGAAGCCCTGCTCGTCGCCCGAGTAAATGGTGGGCACGCCGCGCGCGGTGAGCAGCAGCACGTGACCGAGCATCACACGCTTGAGGATTTCCGCTTCGCTCGCCTTCGGAAAGCCCTTGCGGACATGATGCGCGAAACGCCCCATGTCGTGATTGCCAAGGAAGGTCGGAAGCTGGATCGCCGCAGCTTCGCCGCCTTCGTAGAGCACGTCCTGGCTGAAGAAATCGCGCCAGATTTCGGTGGCGGCAGTGCCGCCGATCGACCGCAACGCGCCTTCCTTGAAGGCGAAGTCGAGCACGCTGGGAAGCTTGTCGCGGCGGGTGTTCTGGGCAAGCTTGCCCGGCTGGAAGTCGTCGTGAGCGACTTCCCCGAAGATGTGGAAGTTGGGGATGCCGCGGGCCCTTGCGCGCGCCTGGATCGCGGGCACAAAGCTCTGCCAGAACTGCGGGTTGACGTGCTTGGCCGTGTCGATGCGGAAGCCGTCGACCCCGAACCGGTCGATCCAGCTTCCGAACAACTCGATCATGCCGGCGATCACCCGCGGGTGCTCCGTCATAACGTCGTCAAGCCCGACGAAGTCGCCCATGGTGTTGGACTCGCCGCGGAAGATCGTGTCGCCGCGGTTGTGATAATAGATCGGATCATTGAGCCAGGCAGGAACCTTGATGTTCTTTTCCGCCGGCGCGACCTTGACGGTGTAGGCAAAGTTCGGGTCGGTGAGCCCGGCAAAATTCTCGGCTGTACCGACCTCGTGGCCGGCAAACCCCTGGTTGATGCGCCTGCCGCCGGGGCCGCCGCGCGTCTGGTAGGGGTAATCGGCGACGCTGCGATAGACGCAGCGCCCGGTGTCCTCGCACTCGCCGAAATAGATGACGTCGGCGGTGTGGTTGGCGATGATGTCCATATAGACCTTCATGCCCCGCGCGTGCGCCGCGTCGACGAAGGCCTTGAATTCGGCGTTGGTGCCGAAATGCGGATCGACCTGGGTGAAATCGGTCACCCAATAGCCGTGGTAGCCGGCGCTTTCCTGGCCCTTGGGGCCCTGCACCACCTTGTTCTTGAAGATCGGAGCGAACCAGATCGCCGTCGCGCCAAGGCCCTGGATATAATCGAGCCGCGTGGTCAGCCCCTTAAGGTCGCCGCCGTGGAAAAAGCCCTTGTGGGCGGGGTCGAAACCGGTCTGCAGCCGGTCGCCGCGGTTGCCGCCACGGTCGTTCGACGGGTCGCCGTTCTCGAACCGGTCGGGCAGCACGAAGTAGATCACTTCGTCCTGCGGCAAGCGGGCGCGATAATCCGTCTGGGCCGCGGCAGGAGCCGCGCACAGCAGCGCAGCAAGAGCAGCCGACAGGCAAATCCGCGTCGATTTCATGCATCAATCTCCGGCATTTCAGACACCGATTGCTTCACTGCGCAAAGGCGGTCGAGATACTGCCGGTGGTCCGGCATGCGATTGGCCTTGGCGGCGAGCAGCTCGCGGATCGAAGCGAGATATTTGTCGACATTGGCGTCGCCAGGCGCGTCCGCGAGCGGATGATAGCTGCGCGGATAGATGCCCTGCCCGATCATCACCTGCAGCCAGGCGATCTCGGTGAACAGCTCCTCGTTGAAGCGGAAGATGCGCCCATGCGCGCGGAACGTCTCGATCTTCTCGACCAGACTATCCGGCAACTCCATCTCGCGGCAGCGTTTCCAGAAGGGCTCGTCGCGCCCGTTCGCCCAATAATGTAGGATCAGGAAGTCGCGGATCTTCTCATATTCAAACACCAGCTTGGCGTTGAACGCGGCAACGTCGGCCGGGTCGATTCCGTCGCGCGGCAACAGGTCGACCAGATGCTTGATGCCCGACTGAACGAGATGGATGCTGGTCGATTCCAGCGGCTCGAGAAAGCCGCTGGCGAGGCCGAGCGCAACAACGTTGCCGCGCCAGAACTCCTGCCTCCGGCCGGCGGTGAACTTGAGATGGCGCGGCTCGCCGAGCGGCGCCCCGTCGAGGTTGGCGAGAAGCGTTGCCGCGGCCTCGTCATCGGCGATGTAATCAGAACAATAGACATAGCCGTTGCCGATCCGGTGCTGCAGCGGGATCCGCCATTGCCAGCCGGCCTGGCGCGCCGTTGCGCGAGTGAAGGGCGTCAGCGGTTCGACGGACTCGCACGGAACCGCGCAGGCGCGGTCGCACGGCAGCCAGTGCGACCAGTCGACGTAGCCACTGCCCATGGTCTCGCCGATCAGCAGCGACCGGAA
>JACCSV010000343.1 GCA_013812805.1 Sphingomonas sp.
CCGCGCATCCCTAATGGCGGCCGTCCGGCGTATGCGGAGCGGTGGCCGAGTGGTCGAAGGCGCTCGCCTGGAAAGTGAGTATACGGCAAAACCGTATCGAGGGTTCGAATCCCTCCCGCTCCGCCACTCAAGCTTGTCGAGGCCGCGCCCGTACCATGATTCAGCATCAACCCTCGTGCGCCGTGGGTCGCGCGTTGCGAACGAATGATTTCGAGGCCTCGTTCTCAAGCCGGATACGTGACGCGATGCATTAGGCAGCTACGCGCCTTGTCAGCAAATCCTCGGCAGTTGTTCGCCGATCAGCATATCGACAATACGAGTCCCGCCAAAGGCGGTATTCATGACGACGGTTCCGCGCCGGTTGGTCGTCACCACGCCAATGATCGTCGCGGCCTCGCCGCCGGGTTGGCTGCGCATCGCCGCGAGCGCGTCTTGCGCCTGCTCGTCCGGGACGAATGCGACAAGCAGGCCTTCGTTTGCGAGATAGAGCGGATCGAGCCCCAGTATCTCGCAAAATCCGATCACGTCGCGTCGGATCGGGAGCGCCGTTTCCTCTAATGTAATGCCAACTTCGGCGGCTACCGCCATTTCGTTGAGCACTGCGGCAACGCCGCCCCGGGTTGCGTCGCGCAGAGCGCGCGTCGATGGCGCGGCATCCAGCAATGCGGCGACGAGAGAATGAAGCGGTCGACAATCGCTTTCGACGGCCGTCTCCAATTCGACCTCGCCGCGAGCCGCAAGGATCGCCGCGCCATGCTCCCCCAGGCGTCCGTTGACCAGAACCCGGTCTCCCGGTTGGATCGCGCGCGCTGTCAGATCCAGGCCGGGTGGAATGACGCCAATGCCCGCGGTCGTTATGAACAGCTTGTCGGCTGCGCCACGCCCGACCACCTTGGTGTCGCCGGTGACGATCGCGACGCCCGACGCATCCGCGGCCGCGCGCATCGAGGCGGCGATTTCGCGCAACGCCTCGACGTCGAACCCCTCCTCGATAATGAAGGCGGCGGACAGCCACAGCGGCGTTGCGCCGCCAACCGCGAGGTCGTTGACCGTGCCCCAAACGGCGAGCTTGCCGATATCGCCGCCGGGGAAGACGATCGGATCGACGACGAAGGAATCTGTGGTGAAGGCTATGCGGCCTCCGTCCGGCAGAAGTTCGGCCAAATCGAGCCGCGCCTGGTCCTCGAGTTCCCCCATTGCGGGATTTTCGAATGCGGCGATGAAGACGTCGTCGATGAGGTCGCGCATCGCCTTGCCGCCCCCGCCATGGGCGAGCGTCACCGTCTTTGCCTTAAGACGTCCGGAGCGCCGGAAAGGGAGGGGCGTGCGCCCTGCCAAGGTGTCCGCTATGCCGGTTCGGCCAAACGGGCGCCGGCATATTGGTGGTACGCTGCGCAGGCGCCCTCGGATGAGACCATCAGCGCGCCGACCGGCGTTTCAGGATTGCAAACCGAACCGAACAGCGGACACCCGACTGGCTTCAGCAGCCCCTTCAGAACGTCGCCGCACCGGGCATTTAGCGGGTCGGCAATCTCCCGGCGCTTGCCGTAGCCGACATCGAACTTGCGCTCGGCGTCCCAGGCGAGGAAGGCAGCCCGCATTTTGACGCCGGAGGCATCGATTTCGCCAAGGCCGCGCCACTCGAACTTGTCGCGGGGCTCGAACACGGCATTGATCGCCGCGAGCGCCTGCGGGTTGCCGTCGCGCGGCACGACGCGGCCATATTGGTTCTCGACCTCGGCCCGGCCCTCGGCGATTTGCGTCACTACCATCAGCACGGACTGAAGCAGATCGAGCGGCTCGAAGCCGGAGACGACGATTGGTTTGCCATAGTCGCGGACGATGAAATCGTATGGCCGTGTCCCAACCACCATGCTGACATGGCCGGGGCCGACGAAGCCGTCGAGCCGCATGTCGGGATCGTCGAGCAGCGCCTTGATCGGCTGCGGCACGGTGATGTGATTGCAAAACAGCGAGAAATTACCGATTCTCTCGCGCTGCGCCTGAAGCACGGTAAGCGCTGTCGAAGGCATCGTCGTCTCGAAGCCGAGCGCGAAGAAAACGACTTCCCGATCGGGGTTCTCGCGGGCGATGGTCAGCGCATCCAACGGCGAATAGACGAGCCGGATATCGGCGCCGTCCGCCTTGGCCTGGAGCAGGCTTTTCTTCGTGCCCGGAACGCGCATGGCATCGCCGAAAGTGGCGAAGATGACCTGCGGATGCTCGGCAATCTCGATGCAGTCGTCGACTCGCCCCATCGGCAGCACGCACACCGGGCAGCCGGGGCCGTGGATGAACTCGATCTCTTTGGGCACCAGCTCGTGCAGCCCGTAGCGGAAAATGGCGTGGGTATGACCGCCGCACACTTCCATGATGTGGAGCGGCCGGGCTGCGGTAGCCCCGGTTCGGCCGACGACGTCCCGAAGTTCGGCCAGAATGCCCTTGGCGAGCCCGGGATCGCGGAATTCATGGGCGTATTTCATGGAAGTTCCGCCGACTGCCGCATCGAGGCGAGCTCGGCCTGCAGCTCGCCCATCGCCGTGAGCACCTTCAGCGTTTCGGCCGCTTCCGCCTCGTCGATGCGCGCCATCGCGAAGCCGACATGGATCAGCACCCAATCGCCAATGCAGGCGTCGAGCGGGTGGGCATCGTCAACGATGCAGGTGACATTGACCTTCCGCCGCACGCCGGAGACTTCGGCCATAGCGAGCAGCAGCTCCCGGTCGATGATCTCGACGATCTGGCCGGGCACACCCAGGCACATGCCACATTCTCCTCAGTCCGCATCGGCAAGGCTTTGCGCGGAGGCGACGGCCGCCTGGCCGAATGCGAGGCCGCCATCGTTGGTCGGCACCCTCGCATGAATCAGCACCTTTGCGCCACTGGCTTCGAGCCGGCGCTTGACCTCTTCCAAGACTATCCTGTTCTGGAAGCTTCCGCCAGAGAGGGCGACCGTCCTTTGAACAGCCTGCGCGCGCAGGATATCCGAGGCGAGACCGGCGACGGCGACGGCCAACCCCTTGTGGAATCGCGCGGAGATCATGGCGGCGGGCGTTTGCGCGGCCAGGTCTTTGAGCATCGCCTGCCACATCGATGCCGATCCCAGCCGGATCATTCCGTCGGTCGCGGAGAGCTGGAATGGATAAGCGGCATCGTCCGGGGTGTCCGCCAGGAGACCGGCCGTTACCAGCGCCTCGAGCCGTGCCGCCGCCTCGCCCTCGTGGCTTTGCCGGTCGGCCGCGATGCCGAGCGCGCCGGCCACGGCATCGAACAGCCGGCCGCAGGAAGAGCTGAGCGGGGAATTGGTGGCTGAACGGATCATGCTGGCCAATGCGGCCACTGGCTTCGTTGCCAAATAGCGATGCAGCGCCGTCCCAGCGAACTCGCTCTCGAATTCGGCCCAGCTCATGGTCGCGAGTATATGAGCGAGTGTGTTGCGCCAGGGCTCGCGGACGGCGCTTGCCCCGCCCGGCATCGCGACCGGCTGAAGCGATCCCACGCGGCGATAGGATCGATAATCGGCGAGCAGGAATTCGCCGCCCCAGATTGTGCCGTCGTCGCCAAAGCCGGTACCGTCGAGGGCGATGCCGAGCACAACGGGCGTGTCGATTGGGACTTCATTGTCGGCGAGGCAGGCGGCGATATGCGCGTGGTGGTGCTGAACTTCGACAAGCTCCAGCCCGTCGGCCTCGGCCATCGCTTCGCCGAGCGTGCGCGACAGATAGTCGGGATGGCGATCGACTGCGTAGATGCGCGGCCGGTGGGCAAAGAGGTCACGATAGAGATCGAGGGTGCGCCGATAATCGTCAAAGGTCGGCGCGTTTTCCAGATCGCCGAGATGCTGCGACAGGACGGCTTGGCCATTCATGGCGAGGCAGAAGGTCGCCTTGATCTCACCCCCCATTGCAAGCACGGGCGGCGCGTCCTTGAAGCCGTCGGGCAGAAGCAAGGGCGCCGGTGCAAAGCCGCGGGCGCGGCGAAGGATTGCAGGTCCGTCCGCCATCACCCGAACCACGGAATCATCGACCCGATTGACGATCGGCCGATCATGGCCGAGCATGAAGTCGGCGATGTCGGCGAGCCGCGCACGCGCCTCGGGCCCGTCGATACATTGCGGTTCGTCCGACCTGTTGCCGCTGGTCATCACGGCGGGCCGGGCGAGATCCCGCATCAGCAGATGATGCAGCGGCGTATAGGGCAGCATCACGCCCAGGCTTGAAAGACCGGGCGCTATCGCTTCCGGCAACCGGTGGCCCCCGCCTGTATCGAGCAGCAGGATCGGCGATTCGCGCGACTGGAGCAGGTCCGTCTCGGCAGCGTCCAGTGCGCAGTAACGGCGGACGACTTCGAGGTCCGGCATCATTACCGCGAATGCCTTGGCAAAACGGCGCTTGCGCTTGCGCAATTCACAAACGGCTTCGGGATTGGTGGCATCGCAGGCGAGATGGAAACCGCCAAGACCCTTTAGCGCGACGATGTGGCCACGCTCGATGAGGTCCGCTGTGGCGGTGATCGCGTCGGACCCCGACGGCAGGTCCACCGGGCATCCCTTGATCGTGGAAAGGGTGAGGCGCGGGCCGCAGATCGGGCAGGCGATCGGCTGGGCGTGGAAGCGGCGGTCGGCCGGATCCGAATATTCCTTTTGGCAGGCATCGCACATGACGAAGCCGCGCATCGTTGTGCTTGCGCGGTCATAAGGGGCGGCCTCGATGATGGTGAGGCGCGGCCCGCAGTGCGTGCAATTCGTGAAGGGATAGCGATAGCGCCTCTCGCTTGTGTCGATCACCTCGGCCAGACATTCTGCGCAGGTCGCCGCATCCGGGACGATGGCGGTGGCCATTACTCCCGTGCGGCTGTGGGCGATTCGAAATCCTTCGTAGCTGGCCGGTTCGCGCAGGACGGTTTGCTCGATTGCGTCGATGCGCGCCAGCATCGGTGCCTCGTCAACCAGGCGACGGACGAACTTTGCGATGATTGTGTCCGGACCGGCGAGCCGGACGAGCACGCCTTCGGAGTCGTTGAGCACCTCGCCGGACAGCTCGAGATCGGTGGCAATGCGCCATACGGTCGGGCGAAAGCCGACACCCTGCACCATCCCCCTAACACGCAGCTCAACCGGCATTGACAATTTTCCGCAGGTCAAAGGCGAGTGCCGACGCCGCCTTCACCGCTTCGGGAATCGCTGCCTCGACGGCCGGATGCACTGCAAGGCTGAAGCAATCCGCATCGGCCACCTGGCAGGCGACGATCCGGACCACGGCAGGAAGCACGCCGACCTCGCGCGCCAGGGTCAGGGCTCGAATCGGCAGGGCGTAGTGGGTCTCGGAGAAATAGTCGCGGCGCTCGGAATCGGAGAGGTCATCCAAATCTGGAAGGATCGGCTCCAGGACCATGACCCGGCCCGGCGCTTCCCCCCGATCGACCGCGTCGAACAGGATCACCGCATCGTAGCCGCGCATCAGTTCCTGAACCAGATGCATGCCCCCGATCCCGGTTTCCAGGCACCTGATATCGTCGGGGAGCGATTGTCGGCGGAAGGCGGCGAGTGCCCGGATGCCGAAACCGTCGTCACCCTTCAGCAAATTGCCGACTCCGGCCACCAGGATGGGCATTGCCCGCCCGCTCAGAAGGCAGGCAGACGCGGCTCGAACGGAATGCCGAAGCCGATCAGCAGCCGGTTGCGATCATCGCGGCGCACCGGCAGGCAGGTTAGCTGCGGGCCGCCGCCGAGCCGGGCGCCGTTGCGTATGTCGTAGATGCAGCCATCGCCATGGGGGCAGGCCCAGCTATAGTTGGACAGAGCGCCGACGAGCATTGCAGCATCGTGGTGAGGACAGCGCGCGACGGCGGCGAAGGTCTCGCCGCGAACTTCGGCGATGAGGACCGGACCTTCGTCAAAGCGACAGATCTCCGCCTGGCCTGAAGTCAGCGCATCGGCGAGCGGAGCGGGCGTCCAATGCGGCGGCTCTTCGGGACGCTCCGCCGCCACCGGCGGCTCGGTCATGCCTGGCCTGCCGGATCCTGGCGGCTCCTCCTCTCCGTCCTTCGGCATGAAATCCCAAACCTTCGCGCAGGCAGGCCTGGCGGGCGGCAGCAGATCGTACATTCCCATCAATGTCCTAATCGTCGGGTCGGTCACGACCTGCTCGAGGACTCCTTCCTTGAACAGCCGGACCAGCCGGTGCAGCGCCTCGCGGTGGATCGCGTCGATTGCGTCCAGCGCGCCGAAGACCTGACCGCGCACATCGGCGTCGCCGATCCGTTCAAGCTCCTCGATCATAACGCTTGCCTCAGCGACCAGCGAGTCCCACTCGGCATTGGTCCGAAAGCCGACCAGCGGCTGCGGCGGCTCGCCATCCGAAGTGGGCGCCGCTTCCCGCTCAGCCATGGTGCGCCCGGCCGTGACCGGCATGCGCCTGATGGTGTTCGCACGGTTCGTCCCCGTCGCAGCAGCCGTCCTGGCACTCGCCGTGGCCAGGCTGCTGGAAATCGGTGAAGGTCTCGACGAACATTCGGGCGGCCTTGCGCCTGCCCTCCGGAGTGAAGTCATAACCCGGATCGGCGCGCCGGAGGTCGCCGGTTTCCACAAGCTCGTCGAAGGTGGTCGCGATCAGGGATGACTCGGATTGGAGGAACGGCATCACTGCTTCGGGCGTGAGTGCGGCGCCGAATCCCTCGCCTTGATACCAATAGCTGATCTGCAGGATCTCCTCACGCTGCTTCAGCCGCTCGAGCGCGAATTGCCCGGCCTCCCGTCCTGTCTTTCGCGCCACTTCGGAGTGCGCCATCGCGGCGTCCTTTCCTGCCAACCCTCAGGCCGTTACCGCAATGCGGTTGCGGGCGAACGATTCCACCTTAGCACAGTCCAGAGCGGATTTGCCCTCGACGACAACGCTCGCCTCGGACCGGTCAAGAGCCAGCGCCACCGTCGTTTCCGCGAGTTTCGCGATGGCAGCTTCGGGTGAAAAGCCGAGCTCGCCGGCGAGCGCACGGTCGTCCGCCGAGCCTTGATTGTCGGCGATGACAAGGCGGCCGAACGTGTCCGCCGCCAGGTCCAGCTCGACGCTGTAGGTTTCCTCGGGCCAGACACTAAAATGCGTGCCGATGACCAGGGTGTTCTCGATATCGACGATGCCGGTCACTGCCTCATAGATGCGCTCCTGAACCGCCTGCGCCGGCAGGCTGCCGCCCAGCCAGCGGAAGGCGCGGACCTGTCCCGGCCGGAGGCTGACGGCCGCCCCGCCGACCAGCACCAGCCGCCGCGGGCGTGCGGCGCCCTCGTCCTGGAAGCGCTGGACGATATGGATAGGCCCCCAGCTCATATTCTCGATCGCGACATCGTCGTGCCCGGTGAGGCCGGTCTCGAGCGCCGCCAGCAGCTTCGGACCGAGCGGATAGCAGTCCAGCACCGGCGTAAAGCCAACGATCCCGATCAGGGTGGACGGCGACAAGGATTTCTCCCGTTCAGCCGACGCCGCAAGCGCAGGTCGTCACATCCCGTGTGACGACTCGGTCGGTGCCTTCCACCATGACGTGCGTGGTGCACGGCATGCACGGATCGAACGACCGGATCGCGCGCAGGATATCGATCCCCTGGAAGCTCTCCTCGTCGGTGAACTTGCTCTCGACGATCTGCGTGTTCATCACCGCCTGCTCATAGGAGCCCGGCTCGCCCCACGGCGTCCGCGGGCAGGCGTTGATCGTCGACGGCGTCACGATCTGGTAATTGGCGAGCAGACCGTCCTTGATCTCGCAATGATGGGTGAGAAAGCCGCGCCCGGCGCCCCAGAAACCGACGCCAATGGAATGACCTTTTTTGGGGATTTCAAACGGTGTTGCGACCTTGGTCTCGCCGCGCTTGAGCAGGTCCTGCGCGCGAACCCAGTTTTCGACCGTCACCATCAGGTTGAAACCGACCGCATAGGCGCGGGCGCGATTGCGCTCGAAGGCGTTCCACACCGTCGGCACGCGCCATTCGATCTCCATCTCCGGCAGGTTGGCGCCCTCGGGTATGTTGAGCTTGAGGCTCGACCCGGTGGATTCGAAATAGTGGCTTTGCGGAATCTTTTGCGCCAGCGCCGAGACGTAGAGGCGAGCATAGGCGCCGGCTTCGAACACTCGGCGGTCCCAGGTCGGGGTCGTCGCCCAGGAATAGCGATCCTTCCAGTTCTGCTTGCCGGGCCGCGGGATCGTCGTCTTGTTCCAGGGGTGGTGCGGGCTGAGCGGATTGCCGAGCGGGTCGGTCTTGAACGGATAATCGTCCCACTGCTCGTAATAGCTATGCTCGACGAACTCCTCGAGGCCGACGTTGATGTCGGTCAGCCGCGTGCTGACGAGCTTGCCGTCGATGACGATTCCGGGCGTCGACCAGCGCTTCTCGCCCCACGCGTTGCAGTTGGCGTAGGTCGCGTCATAATGGTCCTCGTGGTCCCACTGGCCATTGTCGATCATCGTCGCCGGGAGCCGGCCGCAATCCATGTAGCGAGGGTCGCATTCGTAGAAGAAATCGAACACCTCGTCCCAGATGCCGATGCACTTTTT
>JACCSV010000344.1 GCA_013812805.1 Sphingomonas sp.
GCGCTTCGGCGCGTTGCTGGTCGGCGACGACGGCAAGGTGGTGCGGACGTTCGCGGTGGCCGAGGCGTTGCCGGCGCGAGTGACGCAGCGGGTCGACGCGGGGGGCAGGACCCTGCTCCCGGGCCTGATCGACGCGCACGGGCATTTCTTCGGGCTTGGTTACGGCGCGTTGAGTCTCGACCTCACCGGCTCGACATCGATTCAGGATTTGCAGCAGCGGCTAGGCGCGCATGCGTCCGGGAAGGCCGGCACCGGCTGGATCGTTGGGCGCGGCTGGAACCAGGAATTATGGCCCGAGGCGCGCTTTCCGACCGCCGCCGATCTCGACCCGATTGTCGGCGGTCGGCCGGTGGCGCTGGAGCGGGTCGACGGGCACGCATTGGTGGCCAATGGCGCGGCCTTGCGGGCGGCGGGGATCACTGCGGCGACCAGGGATCCGACCGGCGGCAAGATCGAGCGCGACGCCGCCGGCAAGCCGACCGGGTTGCTGATCGACGCGGCGATGGCGCTGGTGATGAGCAAAGTCCCGGCCGCGACCGCTTACGACCGCGACCGCGCGCTCGGCGAAGCGCAGAAGCTGATGCTCGGCTTCGGCCTGACGGCGATGGCCGACATGGGCACGTCGGTGGCGGAGTGGGAGGCGCTGCGCCGCGCCGCGGATGCCGGGCGGCTGCAGGTGCGGGTGATGTCCTATGCCGCGGGCATCGAGGCGGCGACGTCAATCGGGCGGCCGAGCGGCTGGCTGGCTGGCGACCGGCTGCGTATGGGCGGGGTCAAGATCTACGGCGACGGCGCACTTGGATCGCGCGGCGCCTGGCTGAAGCGGCCGTATGCCGACCAGCCGGACACGCGCGGCCTGCAATTTCTTGAGGACGCGGAGCTTTGGGGCCAGGTCAACACTGCCGCCGGCAGGGGCTTTCAGGTCGCCGTTCACGCGATCGGCGACGCCGCCAACGCGCAGGCGATTCGCACCTTCGAGCAGGCCGGCATAGCCTATCCCGGCGATCGCCGCTGGCGGATTGAGCATGCGCAGGTTGTCGACCCTGCCGACATCCCGCGGCTGGGGCCGGCGGGGATCATCGCCTCGATGCAGCCGACCCACCAAACCAGCGACCGGACGATGGCGGAAAAGCGGCTCGATCCGCCGCGGCTGCAGGGCGCCTACGCGTGGCAGTCGATGCTCCGCTCCGGCGCGCGGCTGGCGTTCGGCTCCGACTTTCCCGTGGAATCGCCCAACCCGTTTCCCGGCCTGGGCGCGGCAATCAGCCGGCAGGATGCGAGCGGTGAGCCGGCGGGCGGCTGGTTTCCGGCGCAGCGGCTGAGCTTCCCACAGGCACTCAGCGCCTTCACCCGCGGGGCGGCTTACGCAGGGTTCGCGGAAGCGAAGATCGGCGCCCTGGAGCCCGGCAAATGGGCCGATTTCATCATCATCGACCGCGACATCAGCGCAGTCGATCCGCAGGCAGTCTACGGCACGCAGGTGCTCGAGACCTGGGTCGCCGGAAAGAAGGTGTTTTCGCGGACCGCTACCGCTCGCGGAGAGCGCGGCTAGTCAGGATCGAGGGGGTGAGCAGCTGTGGCAGCTCCTCGGGCGGCTTGCCGGGTTCGTACCACAGGTAGAGCGGCACCCCCGCCCTGCCGCGGCTTTCGAGGAAGCGGGTGATTGCCGGGTCGCCGTCGGTCCAATCACCGACGAAGGTTTTCACGCCGGCTTGCTTGAAAGCGTCCTGCACCGCGTCGCGCTCGATCGCGGCGGCTTCGTTGACCTTGCAGCTCAGGCACCAGTCGGCGGTGAAATAGACGAAGGCCGGACGGCCGGCCGTGAGCGTCGCCGAGACGGCCTTTGGGCTCCACCGGTCAGCGCCCGCGGGCAGCTGCGCCGCCGCGTTCGGCTCCGGCGCGCGCAGCACTGCCCCGGCGGAAACGAGCAAGGCCAATGCGGCGACTGTTGCACCGGCGCGGCGGCCTGAGCGCTGCGCAAAGCCCAGGCCGATAAGCAGCGCCGCCAGCATCGCGGCTGCAAGCATGCCGCTGGCCAGCCCTTCGCTGCCGCCGCGGCGGTACAGCAGCCACAATGCGGCGACCGCTGTCGCTGCCATCGGGATGGCGAGGAAACGCTGCAGCCGCTGCATCCACGGCCCGGGCGCGGGCAGCCGATTTCGCAAGGCCGGCACGAACGCCACCGCCACGAACGGCAGCGCCAGGCCAAGCCCGAGCGCGGCGAACACCAGCACCGAACTGCCGAGCGGCAGCAGCAGCGCGGTGCCGAGCGCGGCACCGAGGAACGGGCCGGCGCAGGGGGTGGCGACGAAGGCGGCGAGCGCTCCGGTGCCAAAGCTTCCCGCCGGGCGGGTGCTGCCGCTGACCGCGGGGACGGTGAACAGCCCGATCAGGTTAAGCGTGATCGCGACGCTTAGCAGCATCAGCAGCATGATCGTGCGGGGGTCCTGCAGCTGGAATGCCCAGCCCACGGCGCTGCCGCCGGCGCGGATCGCGAGCAGCGCCACGCCGAGCGAAGCGGTGCCGAGGATCGCGCCCGCCGCATAGCCAAGCGAATCGCGCCGCGCCTCCCGCTCGTCGCCGCCGCTTCTCGCCAGGTGCAGCGCCTTGATCGCCAGGATCGGGAAGACGCACGGCATCAAATTGAGCAGGATCCCGCCGGCAATCGCGCCGAGCACCGCGAACAGCAGCGCTTTCGTCCCCAGCTCAGCGATCGGCGAGCCCCCCGCCGGGACATCGCCCGGCGCGGCGGTGAACTCCAGCCCGCTGCCGTCTCCGAGCGCCAGAACGCCCGCGAACTGGCGCTCCGGTTCTCCCGTGCGCTGCAATTCGGCGATGATCAGGTCGCCGGACCGGCGGAAGCTCTGCGGCGCTGCGTAATCGACTCCATCCGTGATCGGGAACAGATAGGGCTTGTCGACCGAAGCTTCGCGCGGGAACGGGATCGCCACCCGGAGCGCATCGCCCTCGACCGCGAAGCGTCCGGCGCTGAGCAGCGGCCGCGGCAGCGCCCGCCGCCAGTCGTTGAAGCGGGTGTCCATCGTCGCCATCCCACCCGTCGGCAGGCTCAGCGAAAACCCGCCCTGCTCGGGAACGCAGACCTCGTCAGTGCAGGCGAGCCAGCGCGCCTCCGCCCGGATCGGCACCGAGCCGGTGACGCCCGGCGGCACCTTCAGCCGCACCAAGATCGCATAATCGCGCTCGTAGACGTAGTTCATCAGCCCCGCGATCTCGAGCCGCGAGGGCAGGGGGTAGCGCAGCGGCCCCACCTCGAAGCCGGCCGGAAGCTGCCACTTCACTTCCATAGGCAGGCCGGCGTCGCCGGGGTTCTGCCAATAGCCGTGCCAGCCGGCCCGCGTGTGCATGACGATCGCCAGGTCGACTTCGCCGCCGGGACGCGCCGGCCCTTCGGCGACCAGCTCCAGCTGGATTGCGTTGACCGTCTGCGCGGCCGCCGGGCCAGCGAAGCCGAACATTGCGAATAGGAACAGGAGGCGCTGGAGCATGGACAGTGCGCTATTAGACCGATCGCAAGCTTACTCTAGTCGAGATTGGGCCGGAGCCAGCGCTCGGCGGTCTCGATATCGACACCCCGCCGCGCCGCATAATCGTCGACCTGGTCGGCACCGACGCGCGCCACGCCGAAATACTGGCTGTCGCGGTGGCCGAAGTAGAAGCCGGACACCGCCGAGGTCGGCCACATCGCGTAATTCTCGGTCAAAGTGACTCGGCCCGGATTTCCCCCGAGCATCTCGAACAGGATCGGCTTCAGGCTGTGATCGGGGCAGGCGGGATAGCCGGGTGCCGGGCGGATGCCCTGGAATTTCTCGCGGATCAGGTCGGCGTTGGACAGATGCTCCTCGGCATAGGCCCACAGACGATTGCGAACCTCGGCGTGGAGCACCTCCGCAAAGCTCTCCGCCAGGCGGTCGGCGAGCGCTTTGAGCAGGATGTCGGAATAATCGTCGTTTGCCTTCTTGAACCGCTCGAGGTGCGGCTCGAGCCCGTGAATTCCGACCGCGAAGCCGCCGATCCAGTCCTCGCCGTCGGGGTTGATGAAGTCGGCAAGGCACATGTTGGGCCGCCCGGCGCGCTTCTTCACCTGCTGGCGAAGGAAGGGGATTCGGGTCCAGTCGTTGCCGGCCAGCACCAGCACGTCGTCGCCCTCGCGCTTGCAGCGCCACAGGCCGACCGTGCCCTTGGGGGTGAGCCAGCGCTCAGCGATCAGCGTGTCGAGCATCGCCTGGGCGTCGTCGAACAGGCTGGTGGCGCTCTCGCCGACCACGGGGTCATCGAGGATCGAGGGATAATTTCCGGCAAGCTCCCAGGCGCGGAAGAAGGGCGTCCAGTCGATCGAGGGTCGCAGGTCGCGAAGCGGCCATTCGCCGAAATGGTGGACGCCGGGGAGGTGCGGCGGCGGAGCCTGGCCCTCGGGGTCGAACGCGAAGCCGTTGGCGCGCGCGTCGGCGAGGCTTGCAAGCTCGCTCTGGCCGCTGCGCGAGCGCGCCTGACGCAGTTGCTCATATTCGTCGGCGGCATTGGCAATCAGCGGCTCGCGCTGGGTGTCGGATACCAGGCTCGAGGCCACTCCCACCGCGCGGCTGGCGTCGAGCACGTGAATCACCGGCCCCTCGTAGGCGGGATCGATGCGAAGCGCAGTGTGCGCCTTGCTGGTGGTCGCGCCGCCGATCAGCAGCGGCGTCGTCAGGTTCAGCCGCTGCATCTCGCTGGCGACGGTGACCATCTCGTCCAGCGAGGGCGTGATCAGCCCGGACAGCCCGATCATGTCGGCATTATTGTCGTTCGCCGATTTGAGGATGTCCTGCCACGGCACCATGACGCCAAGGTCGATGACCTCGAAGCCGTTGCACTGCAGGACGACGCCGACGATGTTCTTGCCGATATCGTGGACGTCGCCCTTGACGGTGGCCATGACGACGCGGCCCTTGCCCTGCGTGGCGCCGGTCTTCTCTTTCTCCTCCTCGATAAAGGGGATCAGATGGGCGACCGCTTTCTTCATCACCCGCGCCGATTTCACCACCTGAGGAAGGAACATCTTGCCCGACCCGAACAGGTCGCCGACGATGTCCATCCCGTCCATCAGCGGGCCTTCGATCACCTCAATCGGTCGAGCGTAATTGTGCCGCGCTTCCTCGGTGTCGGCGACGATATCGGCGTCGATGCCCTTGACCAAAGCGTAGGACAGTCGCTCCGCAACCGGCAGCGAGCGCCACTCGGCGGCCGCTTTTTCCGCCGCCGGGTCCGAATCGCGGAAGCGCTCGGCGATCGTAATCAGCCGCTCAGTCGAATCGTCGCGGCGGTCGAGGATCACATCCTCGCAAGCGTCGCGAAGCTCAGCGTCGATCGCGTCATAGACGTCGAGCTGCCCGGCGTTGACGATCGCCATGTCCATGCCGGCGGGGATCGCGTGGTAGAGGAAGACGCTGTGCATCGCCCGGCGTACCGGCTCGTTGCCGCGGAACGAGAAGCTGAGGTTCGACAGGCCGCCGGAGATATGCACGCCAGAGCACCGGGAGCGGATCTCGCGCGCCGCCTCGATGAAGTCGAGCGCGTAGCGGCGGTGCTCGTCGATGCCGGTAGCGACCGCGAAGACATTGGGGTCGAAGATGATGTCTTGCGGATCGGTGCCGTCATTGGTGAGCAGCCGGTAGGCGCGCTCGCAGATGGCAATCTTGCGCTCCGCCGTGTCGGCCTGGCCAACCTCGTCGAACGCCATAACCACCACCGCGGCGCCGTAGGCCCGGCACTTGCCCGCAAGCTCGAGGAACGGGCCCTCGCCTTCCTTCATCGAGATGGAGTTGACGATCGGCTTGCCCGACACGCACTTGAGTCCCGCCTCGATGACGCTCCACTTGGAGCTGTCGATCATCACGGGGACGCGGGCGATATCGGGCTCGGCGGCGATGCGCTTCAAAAAGATCGTCATTGCCTGCTTGCTGTCGAGCAACGCCTCGTCCATGTTGACGTCGACGATCTGGGCGCCGTTCTCGACCTGGCTGCGCGCGACCTCTACCGCGGCGTCATAATCGCCGGCCAGAATCAGCTTCTTGAACTTGGCGGAGCCGGTGACGTTGGTCCGCTCGCCGATATTGACGAAGCGCGCGCCGGCGGCGGCCACGCCCTCACCCGTTCGTCCCGAGCCTGTCGAGGGA
>JACCSV010000004.1 GCA_013812805.1 Sphingomonas sp.
ACTGTCCGCCTAGGCGGTTACACGCCTGGCCACTGACCCCGCCATTGCGGTCGAACGACAGGACGAAGTGACTTCCGACGTTGGCGCCTAAGACGACCGGCCGCCCGTCCATTTCCGTTAGCGTCCATCCACCACTGTTGCTGAGTTCCGTCGTAGCCCATTCCTCAAACGTCAGTTCGCTCGGAATGGTCGGCTGCGCAGGCGCGCATGATCCCACGGCAGCCAGTGCTGCTATCAGGAAAGCAGTTCGCACAATTGCCAATGGTCGCCTTGCACAAGTCACCCCCAGCATGGGAGCCGAAGGGATAATACTACAGGCGATCCTGGGTGGAAACCGAATGTCCGTTTTCGACCCGTTGCGGACCTTACCGGCTTACGAGTTTGCGGGGCACAGGAGGCAGCGCGGCAACACTGCGGGGCGAGATCGGCCGCCGCCGTTCTGGCGCAACTAACTCAACCTGACGTCCATCGTTGATGCAAGTCGCTCGTCGAACATCGCGTTCACAGGATTGATGGGCCGCGCAAGGAAAGCGATCGGTCCGAGGAGATGCAAAATGATCTTATTCGCCGTCGCGGTTTCGCTCGTTGCTCCCGCAACGTGAGTGGTGGCTTGAGACAGGCGGACCGCAAGCAGAGCTCCGCAAGCGCGGCTGATCCCAAGGGTCGTTCGCCGCGTTACGGGCGTGAACCATCTCACGGCTGATTGACTCTAACCGGGGGAAGGTATGTGGCCAGAGGCGAAGGAGATCGCCATGGCCGTTGCAAAAACCCTCGAGATCATATCGAGCTCAACCGAGAGCATCGAAGCCGCCGTCCGCGACGGCATAGCCAAAGCCGCAGAGACCGTTCACGGCATCCAGGAGGCGTGGGTGCAAGGCACAAAGGCCGTCGTTCGCGACAACAGTGTCACTGAGTGGCGCGTCACGCTGAAGATCACCTTTATCGTTTCGTAGCCGTCGGCTGGCACCCACCCTCCGGTGCTTAGAGCATCGATAAAGCATGTATTTCCAACCTACCCACTGAAACTTGGAGTGCCGTCATGGATATGAATCAGATGCTGCAGCAGACGGGAGCCGTCGAAGCCATCTCGCGTGAACTCGGCATAGATTCAGCCACCGCCAAAGCCGGTGCCACCGCCTTGCTCCCATCAATTCTGTCGGGCTTTCAAAACCCCGTTGCCGCAGCGGACGCAGAATCTGCACAGTCAGCGTTCCCGGCGTTAGGAGGACTCGGAGGACTGCTGGGCACAATCGGAGGTCTCGGTGGTGGCAGCCTGCTCGACAACGTTACATCAAATGAGCCGACCGAAGTGGACAAAGGCAATCAGATCCTTGGGCAACTGTTCGGATCGAAGGATGGCAGCCGGGCAATCGCTGCCAGTGCAGCTGCTCAGTCGGGGTTGCAACCCTCGTTGCTCAAGAAGATGCTGCCCATCCTCGCTATGATAGCTGCTGGCTATGTGATGAAGCAGGCCAGCCAGGGACAGGGTGGCCTGGGTGAGGCGCTTGGCGGCATCCTCGGTAGTCAATCGAAACCGTCGTCGGAACAAGCCGGGGCCGCGCCCTCCAGCTCAGGCGGAATCCTCGACGACTTGATCAGCGCTGCTAGCAAATACCTGGGGCGTTAATGCAGTTTGCCCTGCCGCGCTAGCACGCCGCGGCAGGGGTTCATTAATTGCAGCGGAAAAGCCTACGCTAGGGTCCTAGCGCCGGTCGGTGGTCGTTCCAGTAGTAGTATCCCGATGAAGATCGGGTTCGCGCCGCTTCACTCCCAGCAGTCCAGCCAAACCTAGAAGGCCAAGCAGGCCCCAGTCAAAGCCATCGTCGTCATCACCGTCGCGACTGTCAGTGGTTACGCCATCCAGGTCGTCCGTGGTAACGTCGACCGTGTCGTTGGTGGTAACATCCATAACGTCGCCCGTGTTGGTATCCTGCGCCAAGGTAGGAGAGGCGCTAGTCAGAAGTAGCGCGGTTGAAATCAGCAGAGCTTTTCGGTGCTTGAACAAAGATGCCTCCTGTTTCTGTGATTGACCCCGTCCGTCCGAAGTGAACGAGAACGAGTTTGAGGAAAGCGCTGGCCACCGGCCAGCGCCTTCCAATTGTCGACATTGACTAGGCTGAAGCAGTGGTCCCTTCCGGTATCAAGAGGACCTGGCCCGGGTAGATTTCATCCGGGTTGTTCAGCATCGGCTGGTTCGCTGTAAAAATGCGGTTGTAGGCGTTTGCATCGCCGTACTGGTTCTTCGCAATGGAAGAAAGCGTATCGCCGCTCTGAACCTCGTACGTCTTCGGTTGCTGTTGGCCCTGCTGTCCACCGCCGAGCGCGCTGTCATCAACACTATCTATGTGTTTCACGTTGCCGACAATCATCGCTAATTTCTGACGGGTCGCGTCGTCAGGCACGTTGCCTCCGACCTTTACCCTCGAACCTTCCACCTCGACGGTAATGTCACCCGGCAGGCCGACCCTTTTGATCTCCTTGCGGATGGCCTCGGCACGCTCGTTGGCATCGGCATTCTCTTGGAAAACCTCCTTGCCCTTGTCGCGTTTGAACATGTCAAAAAATCCCATGATCAGTCTCCCGTTTTTTCCACCCCTACTTAGTGTAAACGGCAGTCGACCTGATTGTTCCTGATGCTTCGACGACCAGCCGCTGGAAAAGGCCTGATCGGAACCGCAAAATGTCCGCTTTCGACCCATAGCGGACATTTACGAAACCGCTATGACACTCACCATGTCCACGAAGTGGGGAGACGGTGATGAGGCTATACATCCTTCCGCTGATACTGGCCTGTGCCGGACCCGCAATGGCCCAGCAAAGGCCCGCCCCTCCGGCGGTGGCCGCACAGGTTCGAACGGCAGACGAACGCGAGGTGCTCGCGGCGGTCAATGCCTTTTTTTCCAGTGTCCACGACAAGGATCGTACTGCAATGCTCGCCACAGTGCTCCCTGAAGGCCTCGCCACCGCTGTTCGGGTTGGGGAAGGTCCCCAGCCCGTTATGAGGAGCTGGCACTGGGCGACTTACATTGAAAACCAGGTCGCCAACTCGGCGAAGTACACTGAGCGCTTGATGGCGCCCCAGGTGCTGGTGGAGCGCGACATTGCCATGGTTTGGGCGAGATACGAGCTTCTGGTCGACGGGGCCTTCGACCATTGCGGCGTCGATCACTTTGACATGGTCCGCAGGGACGGCAAGTGGGTCGTCTACAACCTCACCTGGACCAATCAGAAGACGGGCTGCCCTGGCAGGTAATCTAAAGCCGCCTAACAAACAGCGCGAGCATCGAGGC
>JACCSV010000025.1 GCA_013812805.1 Sphingomonas sp.
CGACGACAATATCGCCCTCGTTGGACGAAGCGGCGATGATTCGCTCCAGCAACGCGCGGGGTTTTTGCGTGGGGTAGCCTAGTCGTTCTTGGGCCTGGGAGTTGAGGGGTGGGATGTCGATCACCACATCTTGGATAACTTGGCCACCACTGAGCACCCGCTTGAAGCGAGGAAAACTTGCCTGCTCGCCTTGGCGTTTAGGCCAGTGCAGCAGTCCGTCTGCATCAAGGACTTCAAGTTTTTCAATCGTGTTCAGCTTCGCGGCTGCTTCTTTCCCAATTATGCCTTCAACAGCCTTATTGCTGACCTTCCAATGAAGACCTTTAGCTGTGGGGTTCAACCCTCTCCATTCCCCTCCGGAGTATCCGTTTCGAACGCCTGGCGCAGTCATATTGTCATCGCCCAGACTCGTCCTCGATCGTCTGTGTTTCGATACCGCTCTGCGTATCCTTCAGTGTGTGGCAGGAGGACTTCGTTCCAGACGTATTCGGCAGATTTCGAATAGAAAAAAATCGTATCGTGAACATTCCCCCAACGCTTGGCCGCGGAGTGTGCCGCCGTGCGCTTCCAGGCGATCTCACTCCGGAAATTGACCGCGCCAAACACTGCATCCAGCACCAGCTTCAGATAGTGGCTCGCGGTCGGGTCGCAGTGGAGGTAGAGGCTGCCGGTGGGCTTGAGCACGCGGTGAAGTTCGACCAGCCGCACCGCCATCATCGCCAGATAGGCCATCAGCGGATTTTCACCGATGCCCGTGCGCATCGCCTCCATCGTCACCTGCAGCGGGCGGTTGGTCCCGGCGGCGATGTCGAGCAGCGCATTCTTCGACGTTTCGCCCCACGTCCAGGTGTCGTCGAACGCCTCGATGCTGGCATCCGCCCCCGCCCCGCTCGCCGACTTGAACAGCACATTGTATCCGGCGTTCGAGTTGAATGGCGGGTCGAGGTAGATGAGGTCGACGCACGCGTCAGGAAAGCTGCGCAGAACCTCCAGATTGTCGCCATAGTAAAGCCGGTTCGTCACGCGCCCTCCCCACCGCCGAGCGGTGCCAGCCTAGCCGGCCGCACCGGAAAGGAAACCGTCATTGCGAGCGTAGCGAAGCAAACCAGTCGGCAGGACCTGGATTGCTTCGTCGCTGCACTCCTCGCAACGACGAAAAAAGACAGCAAAGTCAGGAAGTTACTCCATTGCTTCCCGAATTTGCTGTCCTACACTCGCCATTTTGTGGCTTATCATCAAAGATGGACCGCAACCCCCACCCCATCCCCAACTTCAACCCCGAAGCCGCCGCACGCGGCGACCCCTACCCGTTCGACAGCGCCGTAACCGGCCCGGTCGAGGTCACCGACGGCCCGATCGGCTTCGACCCCGTCCCGCGCCTGCGCAAGCGCCGCAACGGCTGGACGCCCGAAGCGCAGCGCGCGTTCATCGAGGCGCTTAGCCTTTGCGGCTGCGTCGCCCGTGCCGCGCGCGCCGTCGGCATGAGCTCGCGCAGCGCCTATCGCCTCCTCGATGCGCCGGGCGCCGACAGCTTCGCCGCCGCCTGGGACCAGGCGATCGCGCGCGGCATCGAGGCGCTGAGCCTCTGCGGCTACGTCGCCCGCTCCGCCCGCGCCGTCGGCATGACCCCGCGCAGCGCCTACCGCTTGCTCGACGCGCCCGGCGCCGACAGCTTCGCCGCCGCCTGGGACCAGGCGATCGCCCGCGGCGTCGAGAAATTGCGCATCGGCGCGCTCGACCGGGCGCTGAACGGAGCCTGGGTGCCCGTCGTCCGCCGCGGCAAGCTGGTCAGGCACGAAAAGCGCCACGACAACCGGCTGGCGATCGCCCTGCTGTCGGGCCGCGACAGCTCGGTCGCCGACCGCCGCGAGCGCGCCTCATCCCGCCGTCTCTACCGCCTCAAATTGCTCGCCAAACGCGAGGAGGAAGCCGCCAGAAAGCGCCGCGCCGAGCAAATCTGGGCCGAACACCAGGCGATTCTCGACAAAATCGAGCAGGAATCGCGCAATCCGGGGCCAAAAATCGCCGCCCGGCCGCCGAGAATCCGCAGTTTATAGCCAAATTCCGAGATGATGGAGACCAAAAAGCTGCACGACCGAGTGACTTTAGTGACGTTAAAGCGCCCGAGCGTAAGCGCGCGCCTGGCCCAGCCAAGCGAAGCTTACGTCGAAGAGAGCGCTTTACGCGGCCAGCCTGCGCGCCTGCTCGTGCGGTTGGTTTGGATGGACGAGCCACCCAAACGCGCGACAGGACTGACGTCACGTATTCAGTTCGTGACGGCCCGCTCACCCCGCGTCAGCCCCCTCCGGCTCCAACGCCTCCGCCGCCAGCGGCGCGACCCGCTCCGCCATGCGCTGCGTCCCTCGCGTGTTCGGGTGAAGCCCGTCCGCCTGCAGATATTCGCGCCGGGTCAGCACATCCTCGAGCAGCGACGGCTCGATCCACGCGCCATAGCGCTTGGCGACCTCGGGGATGATCACTTCATATTGCCGGAAATACGGGCTCTTCATCCCCGGCGGCGCGATCAGGCCGGTCAGCAGCACCGGGATCTGGCGCCGCTTGAGCTCGCCCAGCATCGCCTCGAGATTGCGCCGCATCTGCGCCGGCGGAAGCCCGAGCAAAGCGTCGTTGGCGCCGAGGCCGAGGATGACGAGGTCGGGCTTGGCGGCGAGCGCGTCGAGAGTCCCCGCCAGCCGCCGCGAGCCGCCGGCGGTGGTGTCTCCGGAAATCCCCGCATTGACCACTTCCGCCGCGATCCCCGCTTCCGCCAGCTCGCGCCCCAGCGCCGCCGGAAAGCTCTGCTGCTGCGCCATCCCATAGCCCGCATAGAGGCTGTCGCCGAACGCCAGCACCAGCCGCTGACGCTGCTGTTCCGGCGCCGCTTGCTCGGTGTCCGCAGCCTTGGCGGGGCGCTCGTCAACCGCGGCCTGCTGCTGGCCCGAGCAACCAGCCAGCTGGAGCGCCAGCAACGGCGCCGCGTAACGCGACAAATGTTTCATCCGATCGGAGATCCTGCTGGAGTGCCTGGCTGCCCGATATGGGGAGCGGGCGCTCGATTTCACCCTCCCCCTGCCCGCCCTTATTCGCCGCGCGCCGCCTGCTCGACGATTTCGCGGACCACGTTCGAGGGAATCGCGAAGCCGATGCCGACATTGCCCTGGTTGGGGCTGATCAGCGCCGAGTTGATGCCGATCACCTGGCCCTTGGTGTTGACCAGCGCGCCGCCCGAATTGCCGGGGTTGATCGGCGCGTCGGTCTGGACGAAGCGGCGCGGGTCGCCTTCGCTAAGCCCGCGGTCGGTGGCGCTGACGATTCCGGCGGTGACCGTCTGGCCGAGCCCGAACGGATTGCCGATGGCCAGCACATAATCGCCGACCGCCAGCTTGGAGCTGTCGCCGAGGGTAAGCGCCGGCAGGTCGCGGGCGCGGATCCGAAGCACCGCAAGGTCGAGGTTGGGCGCGAAACCGACCGGCTCGGCGGTCAGCTTTCGACCGTCCTTGAGGCCGACCTCGACCGCGGTGGCGTTGCGGACAACGTGGAAATTGGTGACCACCAGCCCGCGCGCCGCATCGACGATCACGCCCGATCCGGCCGAGATCGCCGGCTGCAGCGCTGCATCGGGAATGCCCATGTACTGGCGGAAGAACGGATCTTGGAGAAGCGGGTTCTGCTGCGCCGGGGAGGGCTGGGTGACGGCGATATTGACCACTGCCGGCGAGGTCGCCTGGACCAACGGCGACAAGGTCAGCGGGTCGGTGGCGACGCCTTTGACCGGAAGCTGCGCGCGGTCCGCTCCGGCCTGGCCGATCGGCAGCAGCTGCGCGACCACGCCGCCGGCAATCGCGGCGAGCAGGAGCAGCAGGAACAGGACCGGGGCGGAAGTGGAGCGGGAAGTCACGCCGCGAGATCGTCCCCGCGGCGCTGGTCGGGCATTCCGGGTACCGGCTCGGCCGGGTCGTTGCCGAGCTTGACCACGCGGTTCTCGCCATCGACGTGCACCACCCGCGGTTTGCAGGACCGCGCTTCGGCTTCGTCCATCACCGCATAGCTCATGATGATCACCATATCCCCGGCGTGGATCAGGTGCGCGGCGGCGCCGTTGATGCCGATGGTGCGGCTGCCGCGCTCAGCCGGGATCACGTAGGTCTCGATGCGGGCGCCGTTGGTGATGTCGACGATCGCCACCTGCTCGCCCTCGATCAAATCGGCGGCGTCGAGCAAATCGGCGTCGATCGTCACCGATCCGACGTAGTGGAGGTCGGCCTGCGTCACCGTCGCCCGGTGGATCTTCGACTTCATCATCACCCGCATCACGGCGGTTGCTCCTTGTGCAGCGCAGCAAAGCGGAGGCGCCTCTAGCATAAGTGTGGGCCAAGGCCACCCGCGACAAGGTTTCGCGTCTTTGCTACCGCTGCTGCCCATGAGCGAAACCATCTTCATCGGCAGCGAAGCCGGCGGCGCCAACCCGCAGGCGCTGGAGCTATCCCGAGCCAACCGCCACGGCCTCATCGCCGGCGCCACCGGCACCGGCAAGACCGTCACCCTGCAAGGCATCATCGAAGGCATGTCGGACGCCGGCATCGCCACCTTCGTCGCCGACGTCAAAGGCGACATGGCCGGCCTCGCCCTCCCCGCCTCCCCCGACGCCCGGACCGACGCCCCGTTCCGCCAGCGCGCCGCCGACATCGCTTATGCCGATTGGCAGTATCGTGGCTATCCGGCGCAGTTCTGGGACCTGTTCGGCAAGCAGGGCCATGCCATCCGCACCACCGTCAGCGAAATGGGGCCGCTGCTGCTGGCGCGGCTGATGAACCTCAACGAGGTTCAGGAGGGCGTGCTCACCATCGCCTTCGAAGTCGCCGACAAGGAAGGGCTGACACTGCTCGACCTCGATGATTTGCAGTCGATGCTGGGCGAGATCGGCCGCCGCGCGACTGAGCTGACGCTCGAATATGGCAACGTCTCCAAGCAGTCGGTCGGTGCGATCCAGCGCTCGCTGCTGCAGCTTCGCGCCCAGGGCGGAGAGCATTTCTTCGGCGAGCCGGCGCTCGACATCGCCGACTTGCTGGCGACGGGCGACGATGGCAAAGGCATCGTCAACATCCTCGCCGCCGACCGGCTGATGCAGTCGCCCCGGCTCTATTCGACCTTCCTTTTGTGGCTGCTGTCGGAACTGTTCGAGCAACTGCCCGAGGTCGGCGACCTGCCCCAGCCGAAACTCTGCTTCTTCTTCGACGAGGCGCATTTGCTGTTCGAGGATGCGCCGCCGGCGCTGACCGAAAAGGTCGAGCAAGTGGTGCGGCTGATCCGCTCCAAGGGGGTGGGCGTCTATTTCATCACCCAGAACCCGATCGACATCCCCGACAAGGTCGCCGGCCAGCTCGGCAACCGCGTGCAGCACAAGCTCAACGCCTTCACCCCGCGCGACCAGCAGGCGGTGCGGTCGGCCGCCCAGACCTTCCGCATCAACCCGACGATCGATGTCGAGACGGCCATAACCGAGCTAAAGATCGGCGAAGCTTTGGTGTCGCTGCTCCAGCCCGACGGAGCGCCCTCCCCGGTCCAGCGCGTTTTGGTCAAGCCACCGAACTCCCGGGTGGGGCCGGTCACTGCGGGCGAGCGGGCGATGCTGGTCGGCAGCGATTCGGTCGGCGACAAATACGACCAGTTGGTCGACCGCGAATCCGCCGAGGAGATTCTGGCAGTCCGAGCCGGCGCTGCAGCAGAGGCTGCGGCCGCTGCCAAGCAGCAGAAAGACGATGAGGTCGCTGCCAAGGCCCAGGCCAAGCTCGACGCTGCGGCGCAGCGCTCGGCCGAGCAAGCGGAGGCGAAGGCCGCTCGCGAGGCGGCGAAACCGACGATGACCGACAAAATGGTGCAATCGGCGACCCGGGCAGCGGCCAGCACCATTGGGCGGCAGATCGGCACCCGGATCCTGCGCGGCGTGCTCGGCGGGATGTTCCGCGGGCGCTGAGCCCTTGAACCTTTGGCGAAGATTCCCGACCTTTGCGTTGCAAACGCGAACCTATCGCGCGAGCAAACCAGTCGCCTCCAGCTAAATCACTGATAAGCCACGGGTGCCAGCTTTGGCACGGGCCTTGCTTAGTAATTGGCGGATCACGAACGCAAGGAACCGAACATGCAAGCCGCCGCCACCGCCCAGAGCATCCAGAACGAAAACACGCCGCTCATCTTGCGCAACGACACCATGCTCGGCGTCTGCACCGGCCTGGGTCGAGAATTCGGTTTCAACCCCAATTATCTGCGGGTGCTGATCGCCTCCTTGTTCCTGGTCGACTTCAAGATCGCGATCGGCATCTATTTCGCGCTCGGGCTGGCGCTGGCGGTCGGCTTGCTCCTGTTCCGGTCCCGCCGGCAGCCCGCGGCCGTCGCTGTTGGCGGCCAGACCGCGACTGAGGCTAACGATTCAGCACCCGTGCCGGAGGCGCTCGCCGCTTAATTAACATTTCGTCTTGACGCCTTACAATTTGCGACATTCCTGCTATATGAAAGCGGCTATCAGTCGCAAACGGACGGTCTCAAGGCGCTTTGCGGCTCCTCATTCCTTCTATCGCTGCTCCTAGCA
>JACCSV010000113.1 GCA_013812805.1 Sphingomonas sp.
CGACGCTGGTGTCGCGCTTGGGCGTCCAAGTGAGATCGACCAAGCTGACGTTCGGGACTGGAACGCGGATCGCCGAACCGTCCAGCTTGCCCTTCAGCTCGGGAAGCACCTCGGTGACCGCGCGCGCGGCGCCGGTGGTGGTCGGGATCATCGACATGCCGGCGGCGCGGGCTCGGCGCAGGTCCGGGTGGATCTGGTCGAGGATCTTCTGGTCGTTGGTGTAGGCGTGAATGGTCGTCATCAACCCGCGCTCGATCCCGATCGTGTCGTTGAGCACCTTGACGACTGGCGCCAGGCAATTGGTGGTGCACGAGGCGTTGGAGACGATCCGGTGGTCGGCGGTGAGCTTGTCGTCGTTGACTCCGTAGACGACGGTCAGGTCGACGCCCTTGGCGGGCGCGGAGATCAGCACCCGCTTGGCGCCGGCTTCAAGGTGCTTCTCCCCGCCTTCGCGGCTGGTGAAGAAGCCGGTGCATTCGAGGGCGATGTCGACACCATTGTCGCCGTGCGGGAGCTTGGCAGGGTCGCGCTCGGCGGTGACCTTGATGCGCTTGCCGTTGACAACGATGTCGTTGCCGTCGCTGCCGACCTCGCCGGGGAAGCGCCCGTGGACGCTGTCGCGCTGGAACAGCCAGGCGTTGGACTTGGCATCGGCGAGGTCGTTGATCGCAACCAGCTCCAAGCCATCGTCGGCCCGCTCCAGGATTGCACGCGCAACCAGCCGGCCGATGCGGCCGAAGCCGTTGATCGCAACTCTCGTCATGTCCTGTCCTTTTTTTGCAGCATTTCCACGATGCGCGATGTGATCCTGTCGGGCGTCAAGCCGAAGAAAGCGTAGGCGTCTTCCGCCGGCGAGGAGACGCCGAAGCGGTCGATGCCGATCCTGAGGCCATGGAGCCCGGTGTAGCGCTCCCAGCCGATCGTCGTCCCCGCCTCGATCGAGACTCGCAATATCTCGCGGTTGGAGACGTCGGGCAGGATGTTCTCGCGGTAAGCCGGGTCCTGGGCGTCGAAGCGGTCGGTGCTCGGCATCGAGACGACGTCGGCACCGATCCCGCGAGCTTCGAGCTGGTCGCGCACGGCGACCGCAATCTCGACCTCCGAGCCGGTGGCGATGAGGATCACCTTGCGCGCCGCCTGCGCCGGCCGCAGCCGATAGGCGCCGCGGGCGCAGAGGTTCTCGACCGCCGCCTCGGTCCGGACCGGAGCGAGATTCTGGCGCGAGAGTGCAAGCACCGTCGGGCCGTCGTTCGCGAGGGCCAGCGCCCAGCATTCGGCAGTCTCCACGGCGTCCGCCGGGCGGTAGGTTTCAAGCCCCGGGATCATCCGCAGGCTCTGCAAATGCTCGATCGGCTGGTGAGTCGGGCCGTCTTCGCCAAGGCCGATGGAATCGTGGGTCATCACGTAGATGACCCTCGCGCGCTGCAGCGCCGATAGCCGGATCGCGGGGCGGGCATAATCGGTGAACACCAAGAAGGTGCCGCCATAGGGGATGACACCGCCGTGTAGCGCCATCCCGTTCATCGCCGCCGCCATCCCGAACTCGCGAATCCCGTAATAGATGTAGCGGCCGCCGTAATTCTCGGCGGTCAGCGGATCCTGCCCCTTGGTCTTGGTGTTGTTGGAGCCGGTGAGGTCGGCCGAGCCGCCGATGGTGGCGGGGATCGCGGCGTTGATCGCTCCCAGTGCCATCTCCGACGCCTTGCGCGTCGCGACCGGCTTGAGCTCCCCGAGCAGCTTGTCGAGGTAGGGCTTGAGCCAGGCGTCATCGACCTTGCCGGCGATGCGCTCGATCAGCTCTTCGCCTTTGCCGCTCGCCTCGAGCCGCTGCTGCCAGGCCGCACGATCCTTCCCGCCGCGCTGCCCCGCCGCCTGCCAGGCGCTGAGCACGTCGTCGGGGATGGTGAACTCAACCGGATCCAACCCAAGCTCGGCGCGTGCGGCCTCGACCTCCTCCTTGCCAAGCGCGGCGCCGTGGGTCGCAGCGGTCCCCTGCTTGTTGGGCGCGCCGTAGCCGATGATCGTCCGGCAGCGGATCAGGCTCGGGCGCTCGTCGGCGATCGCCTGCTCGATCGCCTTGCTGACCTTGCCAGAGTCTAGGCCGTCGCACTCGACGGTGTGCCAGCCGCAGGCGGCGTGGCGCGCGACCACGTCCTCGTTGCGCGACAGGTCGGTCGAGCCGTCGATGGTGATGCGGTTGTCGTCCCACAGGATGATCAGCCGCCCGAGCTTGAGATTGCCGGCAAGGCCGACCGCCTCGTGGTTCACACCCTCCATCAAATCCCCGTCGCCGGCGATGACGTAAGTGCGGTGATCGACCAGATCGTCGCCGTAAATGGCGTTGAGGTGGCGCTCGGCAATCGCCATGCCCACGGCCATCGCCAGCCCCTGGCCGAGCGGCCCGGTGGTGACCTCGACTCCGGCAAGCTCAAAATTCTCCGGATGCCCGGCGCAGGGGCTGCCGAGCTGGCGGAAATTCTTGATGTCCTCGATCGTCGGGCGCTCGTAGCCGGTCAAATAGAGCAGCGCGTAGATCAGCATCGACCCGTGGCCGGCCGAAAGGATGAAGCGGTCGCGGTCGGGCCAATAGGGGTCCGCCGGGTCGAACTTCAGGTAGCGGGTAAACAGGGCCGTTGCCGCGTCGGCCATGCCCATCGGCATTCCCGGGTGCCCGCTGTTGGCCGTCTCCACCGCATCCATCGCCAAGGCGCGAATGGCGTTCGCAATTCGGCGTTGGGTCGGCTGCATCGACGCTCCGTCTGCGAAGGTTGAACCGGCCCGGGACTCCGGTGCCGACGACCGCGCCCCTTTGAAAGGTGCGCCGTTGGGCGTCAATGCTTGCGGGTCAGGGGCATCTTTCGTAGGCCGGGGCATGGATAGCGGCGGGCTTGCGCAAGCATTGGAACGGGCGGACTCGGCGCTTGCGCGGATCGAGCGGGCGCTGGAAAACCGCCCTGAAACGGGCCGCGACGAGGCGTTGCGGGACAAAGTGCGCGAGGCGGTTGCCGAGCTCGACCAGCTGATCCGGACCGCGGGGCGTTAGCCGTGGCCGAAATCGATCTCATCATCGCCGGGCGCCCGTACCGAGTCGCCTGTCGAAGCGGCGAGGAGGAGAGCTTGCGCGCGGCCGCCCGCCTGGTCGACGCCAAGAGCCGCGACGCGATCAGCGGCCTTGGAACGCTGTCGGAGGCTCGCCAGCTGCTGTTGGCCGGCCTCTTGCTAGCCGACCAGCTGATCGAGCAACGCGGCGACGAAGGCGCTCCGCCCGCCACGGAGCCAAACGCCCCTGACCCAGAGATTGCCGCCCGCGCGCAGCAGCTTGCCAGCCGCCTCGAGTCGCTCGCGCAATCCCTTGAGAAAGAGGCTTCGAGCGCCTAAATAGCGGTCGACGGGTACTGCCCGGTACGAGCCTGCACATCCCTGAGGCTATTCATTATCCTAGGGAGCTGTCCCTGCCCGGACCCTGGTCCGAAGCACATGGTTCCCACCTGACGTTTGTGGCGTCAGAGGATTTCCGGCAAACGGCCATGGTGG
>JACCSV010000026.1 GCA_013812805.1 Sphingomonas sp.
ACCTTCGACATCTCGATCCTCGAGATCGGCGACGGCGTGTTCGAGGTGAAGTCGACCAACGGCGACACCTTCCTCGGCGGCGAGGACTTCGACGCCAAGATCGTCGATTATCTCGCCGACCGCTTCAAGGCCAAGGAAGGCATCGACCTCAGGACCGACCGGCTGGCGCTACAGCGGCTCAAGGAAGCCGCCGAGAAGGCCAAGATCGAGCTGTCCTCGGCTTCGACCACCGAGATCAACCAGCCGTTCATTACGGCGCGGATGGAAGGCGGCGCGACGACCCCGCTCCATCTCGTCGAGACGATCACCCGCGCCGACCTCGAGAAGCTGGTCGGCGACCTCATCGACCGCACGCTCGAGCCGTGCCGCAAGGCGCTAAAGGATGCCGGGCTCAAGGCCGAGGACATCGCCGAAGTGGTGCTGGTCGGCGGCATGACCCGGATGCCGCGGGTCCGCCAGGTGGTTCAGGATTTCTTCGGCAAGGAGCCGCACACCGGCGTCAATCCCGACGAAGTCGTGGCGATGGGCGCCGCGATCCAGGCCGGCGTGCTGCAAGGCGACGTCAAGGACGTGCTGCTGCTCGACGTGACTCCGCTATCGCTCGGAATCGAGACTCTGGGCGGCGTGTTCACCCGGATGATCGACCGCAACACCACCATCCCGACCAAGCGCAGCCAAGTGTTCTCGACCGCCGACGACAATCAGAGCGCGGTGACGATCCGAGTCTTCCAGGGCGAACGCGAGATGGCCGCGGACAACAAGATGCTCGGCCAGTTCGATCTCGTCGGAATCCCGTCGGCGCCCCGCGGCGTGCCGCAGATCGAAGTCACCTTCGACATCGACGCCAACGGCATCGTCAACGTCAGCGCCAAGGACAAGGGCACCGGCAAGGAACAGCAGATCCGAATCCAGGCGTCGGGCGGGCTTGCCGACAGCGACATCGAGAAAATGGTCAAGGAGGCTGAACAGTTCGCCGAGGAAGACAAGAACCGCCGCGCTGCTGCGGAGGCTAAGAACCAAGCGGAAAGCCTGATCCACTCCACCGAACGTCAGCTGGCCGAGCACGGCGACAAGGTCGAAGCCGAGGTAAAAACGGAAATCGAAACCGCCATCACCGAGGCCAAGACCGCGGTGGAAAGCGGCGATGCCGAGCAGATGACGGCCAAGACCAATGCGCTTGCGCAGGCGGCGATGAAGCTGGGCGAGGCGATGTACAAGGCGCAGCAGGGCGAGGCCGATCCGTCGGCCGGTCCGCAGCCGGACAGCGCTGAAGCGGACGCAAGCGCCGACGCCGGCGATGAGGAAGTCGTCGACGCTGAATTCTCCGAAGTCGACGACGATCAGCAGAAGGGCTGAGCCATGACCGTCATTCCAGCGAAAGCTGGAATCCATGAGCGAGGATCGACCAGTTCATGGATCCCGGATCAAGTCCGGGATGACGGTAAGGCGGGGACGTTCGTGTGGTAGAGCAGGACTATTACCAGCTGCTGGGCGTCACCCGGGCCGCCGACCCGGAGACGATCAAGCGCGCCTATCGCCAGCTGGCGAAGGAGTGCCACCCGGACCGCCACAACGGCTGCTCAGAGCAGGAGACCAAGTTCAAGGCGATCAGCGAGGCCTATGACTGCCTTCGCGATCCCCAGAAGCGCGCCGCCTACGACCGTTTCGGCAAGGCTGCGTTTCAGAACGGCGGCGGCGGCCAGGACCCGTTCGGCAGCGGTGGCTTCGAGGGCTTTTCCGACATCTTCTCGTCGATCTTCGGCGAGTTCATGGACCAGCGCACCGGCGGCCGCGCCAACCCGGCGCGCGGCGCCGACCTGCGCTACGATTTAGAACTGACGCTCGAAGAGTCCTTTGCGGGCAAGGAAGCGACGCTCACCGTTGAGGCGCTGGCCGGCTGCGAGCAATGCGAAGGCCGCGGCTGCAAGTCGGCGAGCGACTGCGCGCGCACCTGCAAGACCTGCGGCGGTGCCGGCAAGGTCCGCGCCCAGCAGGGCTTTTTCGTCGTCGAGCGCGGTTGCCCTGGATGCCGCGGGAGCGGCCAGACCATCGCCGATCCATGCACCGCCTGCGAAGGCGAAGGTCGAGCGCTCCGCCGCCGCAACCTGACGGTCAAGATCCCCGCCGGAGTCGATGAAGGCACCCGCATCCGCGTCGCCGGCGAAGGCGAGGCGGGGGTGCGCAACGGGCCCAAGGGCGACCTCTACATCTTCGTCCACATGAAGCGGCATGCCGTCTATTCGCGCGACGGCACGACGCTGGTCGCCGAATGCCCGGTGAGCTTCACCACCGCCGCGCTTGGCGGGTCGATCAGCCTTCCGGGCGTCGATGGCGGCAAGATCGATCTCAAGATCCCGGCGGGCATGCAGTCGGGCGAGCAGCTTCGCTTTCGCGGTGGCGGAATGAGCATTCTCAACGGACGCGGCCGCGGTGATCTGGTCGCCCGTATCCTCGTCGAGACGCCGACCAGGATGAGCGCCAAGCAGAAGAAACTGCTGGCAGAGTTCCGGGACACCGAGACCGGTGACGAATGCCCGGCGGCGAAGAATTTCTTCGGCCGAGTGCGCGACATGTTCGGCTGACGCCGGCCATATTTCCCCGGTCGAGCAAGTCAGCTACACGAAGCCTCTAAAGCAATGGGGCTCGCATGCGTTTTGGCCTGATACTCTGCGTCGCGGCACTGGCAGCCACTTCGGCAGCCGCACAGGACCAGGATTTCTCCAAGGTTGAAATCAAGGTCGAGAAGCTTGCTCCCGGCGTCGCAGTGCTGTTTGGAGCCGGCGGCAACATCGGTGTATCCTACGGCGAAGATGGCAATGTGATCGTCGACGACCAGTACGCGCCGCTCACCGACAAGATCGTCGCTGCCGTCCGCACCCTCGATCCCGATGCGGTGCGGTTCCTCGTCAACACCCACTGGCATGGCGACCACACCGGCGGAAACGAGAATTTCGGCAAGCGCGGCGCGGTGATCGTTCCCACGACAATGTCCGCAAGCGCATGTCCACGCAGCAGGTGATGCGAGCGCTCGATACCACCGTCCCGCCATCACCCAAGGCTGCGCTCCCGGTGGTGACGTTTGGCGACGGCGCGACGCTGCACCTCAACGGCGACACGTTGCACCTCATCCACGCGCGCAACGCGCACACCGATGGGGATTCGCTGGTCCACTGGGCAAGGGGCGACGTGCTGCACATGGGCGACACTTTCTTTCATCAGGCCAGCTTTCCCTTCCTCGATGTCGGCTCAGGAGGATCGATCGACGGGCTGATCGCCGCCGCGAACACGGGATTGGGGTTCGCCGGGCCGAACACGCAGATCATCCCCGGCCATGGGCCGATGGCGCGGCGGGCGGAGCTGCTCGCGTACCGCGACATGCTGGTCGACATTCGCGGCAAGGTGGCGGCGGGTATCGCCGCCGGCCGCACGCTCGCCCAGATACAGGCTGCCAAGCCCGCGGCGCGCTACGGGATGCCGGACGGGTTCATCAAGCCGGACCAGTTCGTCGAGGCGGTCTTCAATAGCTTGAAGAATCCGCCGGCCTCAGCTGCCAAGAAGCGTTAGGCGCCGAACACGCGCTCGAAGATCTCATCGACCCGCGCCAGGTGATAGCCGAGATCGAACAACTCCTCGAGCTGTTCGGCTGACAGCGTGGCGGTGACTTGGGCGTCCTGTTTCAGCAGCTCGAGCAGCGACAGCTTGCCGCCGCTTTCCCACACCTTCATCGCGTTGCGCTGGACGAGCGCGTAACTGTCCTCGCGGCTGAGCCCCGCCTGGGTCAGTGCCAGCAGCACCCGCTGCGAATGGACCAGGCCGCCCATGCTCTCGAGGTTCCTGGCCATCCGCTCCGGGTAGACCAGCAGCTTGTCGATCACCTGTGTGAGGCGGGTGAGGGCAAAGTCGAGGGTGATGGTCGCGTCGGGGCCGATGAAGCGCTCCACCGACGAGTGCGAGATGTCGCGCTCGTGCCACAAGGCGACATTTTCCAGCGCCGGCGTCACCGCGCTTCGCACCATCCGAGCGAGGCCGGTGAGATTTTCAGTCAGCACCGGGTTGCGCTTGTGCGGCATCGCCGAGCTGCCCTTCTGCCCGGGCGAGAAATATTCCTCGACCTCAAGCACTTCGGTGCGCTGCAAGTGGCGGATTTCGGTCGCCAGCCGCTCGATCGACGAGGCGATCACGCCCAGCGTGGCGAAGAACATCGCGTGGCGGTCGCGCGGGATCACCTGGGTCGAGATCGGCTCGGGTGTCAGCCCGAGCTCGCGGGCAACATGCTCCTCGACCTCCGGTGGCACGTTGGCGAACGTACCGACCGCGCCCGAAATCGCGCAGGTCGCAACCTCGTCGCGGGCGCTCGCCAGGCGGGCTCGGCAACGGTCGAACTCGGCATAAGCCTGGGCAAGCTTGAGGCCAAAGGTGGTCGGCTCGGCATGAATGCCGTGGCTTCGGCCGATGGTCGGGGTCATTTTATGCTCGAGCGCGCGGCGCTTGAGCACTTGCAGCAGCGCGTCGAGGTCGGCGAGCAAGATCTCCGCCGACTGCTTCAATTGCACCGCCAGCGCGGTGTCGAGAACGTCGGAGCTGGTCATCCCCTGGTGGAGCCAGCGCTTTTCGGGGCCCAGTTTCTCGCCGGCCCAGGTGAGGAAGGCGATCACGTCATGCTTGGTCACCGCCTCGATCGCGTCGATCGCGGGGACGTCGATCTCGCCGAGCACGTCGGCATCATAGGCCTCGCGAATGGTCGCTGCGTCATCGGCGGGGATCATGCCGATTTGTCCCATAGCTTCGGCGGCGAACACCTCAATCTGCCACCAGATCTTGTAACGGTTCTCTGGCGACCAGATGGCAGCCACCTCGGGTCGGGAATAGCGTGGGACCATGCTCGCCGGCTAGCAGAGCCGCGTCAGCGCTTCAAATCGGCGCCCCAATGTCTGCTTTGGGTGGAAAGCGGGCATTGGCTGCGTTAGCGAAACAGCGGTGACACCCTTCAAAATAGTGCCTTGCTCGCAGGCAGCGCTCTCTCACGCCGCGGATGGCCGCCAAGCTGAGCATGCCTGAGCTTGATTTTAGAAGCGGCAAGGCAGCGTGCCCTACTGCCCACTACATTGCCTCGATCGACGGCTTGGAGGCGCGGGATTGACCGAGGCAATCGCGAAAACCCGGAGTCGCGGCTCTTGGCTGCCTTGGCTCGGTGGTCTCCTCGGGATAGCTGCCCTTGCCTGGGTGCTGCGCGGGTTCGACCTCGACCGCTTTCTTGCAGTGCTCGCCGGTGCCGACGCCCGCCTCGTCGCGCTGGTTCCGCTTGTCATCATGGGAGAACAAATTGTGCGCGCCTGGAAATGGCGCCAGCTCCTCCACCCTCTGCGTCCGATCAGGACACTCTACCTCTTCGGGACCGTGATGGCCGGCTATCTTCTCGCGGTCCTGATCCCCTTCGGTTTTGGCACGGTAGCGCGGTCCTGGCTTGTTGCCCGCCGGGAGAATCTCAAGCTCGCTTCCGTGCTGGCGACGGTTGCCATCGACCGATTGACCGATGGGATTGTCTTTGCATGCCTCGTGCCGGTCGCCCTCCTCTCCGTAATATTTTCCGATCCGTCCGGTGACATCCGCACCGGGCTTGCCTGGGGGGCGTTCGGCAGCTTAGTTCTGTTCTCCTTCGCACTTTTCTTGCTCGTCGGCTGCCGACGTGGGGCGCTCTCACCGGAGGGGTGGCTGAATAGACTTATCCGGCGCCTGCCGGTCCGTTTTGCGGAACCGGCTTGCCGGCTAGCCGCGGCTTTTGCGGAAGGGATCGCGTGGCCACGCGAAGCCTGGCGCGGGATTGGTGTCCTGGTGGCGACTCTCCTGATGAAGCTGTTGTCGGCAACGAACTTCCTGTGGGCCGGTCTTGCTGTCGGCATAACGCTGGAGCCGGGACAATATCTTTTCCTGATCGTCTTTCTCGGGTTTCTGATTATTCTCGGGCACTTCGCTCGTGTAGCGGGCAGCTTCGTGATCGGTGGCGTCGTCGCTCTCGGACTGTTCGGTGTCGAGGAGGAGCAAGCGCTCGCCATGGTGCTGATCGTCGAAGCTTCAAATCTCCTCAGCATTGCCGCCGTCGGCAGCCTCTCGCTTTGGTGGCAGGGCGTGGAACTCGGCGGGTTGCGTCGCACGGTTGGAGAGAAGTCTGCGGAGCACGGCTGAACGAAAGGCCGTTTCTGGCGGGTTGCGACGGCTGGGGTCTTCTTCTTCTAGGGCGCTGCGGCGGTGGACACGAGCACCATCGTGGCCGCAGAGTGTGCCGGGGTGACCAGCGCAATGTCTGCTTGCGGTCGCAAACAGACATTGAGCGGCTGGTGATTTTTAAATCAGCCCGAGCGAACGCATGCTGGACTGCCCCGAGGCTCCGACGATCACATGGTCATGCACCGTGACTTTCATATGGCGCCCGGCCTCGACCAGATCGCGGGTGAGGCGGATGTCCTGGCTGCTCGGGGTGGGGTCGCCGCTGGGGTGGTTGTGGACGATGATCAGCGCGGTTGCGCCGAGCGTGATCGCCCGGCTGATGACTTCGCGGACGTGGACCGACGCCTCGTCGACCGATCCATCCCACATCGCTTCATTAGCCAGTAAGGTGTTCTTTGCATTGAGGAACAGCACCCGCACCTGTTCGGTGCGCGAATGAGCCATTGCCGCATGAAGATAGTCACAAAGCGCCGTCCAGCCCGACAGCACCGGCCGCTCCTCGACCCGCTTTTCGAGCAGTCGAAGCGCCGTCGCCTCGGCGATTTTCAGTGCCGCGACCGTGGCGTCGCTCAAGCCTTCGCGCTTGAGCGTGCCGGCGCTTGCCCCGAGCAGCGCGCCGATTCCTCCGAAATCATGGAGCAGCCGCTTCGCCAGCGGTTTGGTGTCGACGCGCGGAATCGTCAGTGCCAGCAGATATTCGATCAGCTCGTAATCGTGGAAGCCCTCGGGTCCGGCGGCAAGCAGCCGCTTACGCAACCGCGCCCGGTGCCCGCTGCTACTCTCGGCGCTTCCGGAGGTACTGACGAGCCCGTGCATCCCGCATCCTTCTGCGACCAGCCGAGCCCCGCCAGTCTAGCACGCGCGGCGGCGGTTGGAAGCCGGAGGGGGAACGGCGGCAGTCGTGCCGCTGACGGAACGGCCTTCGCGCGCGGGGGTTACTAACCCCCGATGGACAATTCGCGGCCGCAGAGCGGGGAGGCGGGCGCTTCGGAAGAAGCGCACGTCCGTCGCCACCGCGTTCGCCGCGCAGTCCTGTGGGTGCTTGCGGCCCTGCTCCTCATTCTCGTCGCGGCGCTGGTGATCGTCTGGGTCGAGCGGCGTTCGATCGCCAGCAACATCATGGATAACGAGCTCGACAAGCGCGGGGTCCGCACCACTTACACGCTCGACCGCGTCGGCTTGAGGACGCAGCAGATCAGCAATCTCGTTGTCGGTGACCCGCGCAATCCGGACGTCGTTGCCAAGCGCGTGCTGATCCAGATGCGCCTGAAGTGGAATGGAAGCGTCGATGTCTACCGGATCGTCGCCCGCGGCCTTCGGCTTCGCGGCACCGTCCGGCCCGGCGGTCAGGTGAGCTGGGGCGAGCTCGACAAGCTGCTGCCGCCGCCCAGCGGCCAGCCATTCAGCCTCCCCGATGTTGCGGTCGACATCGCCGACAGCAGCATCGCGCTGCGCACGCCCTGGGGCCCGCTCGGCTTTGCAGTCTCCGGCGACGGCAATTTGCGCGGTGGATTCAAGGGCCGCTTCGTCAGCTCCAGCCCGCAGCTGATCACCGGCCGCTGCATCGTCGAGGCAGTCCGCGGCAGCGGCGCGATCGAGATCATGGCGCGCAAGCCCCACATCGTCGGACCGCTCAGCGCCAGCCGCTTCGCTTGCCCATCGAGCCGCTTTTCGGTGATCCAGCCGCGGCTCGAGATCGACAGCCGCTTCAGCGAAGCGTTCGGCGAATTCGATGCCCGCGCCCGGATCCTGTCGCAGGTGCTGACCGCGGGTGACAACGGGCTTGCCGCAATGAACGGCACGATGACGTTCAAGGGTACCCCCGAACAGGCGCGAGGCGAGATCAACCTGACTGCGCAGAAATCGCGGATGGGAACGATCGCTGCCGAACGGACCCGGGTCACCGGCAAGTATCGGCTGGGCGCAAGCAGCGGGACTTTGGTCATGGCGGGCCACTACAACGCCACCGACGCCAGCCTCGCGCCGTCGATGATCGCCGCCTTCACCAATGGGCTGGCGGCGACTAAGAGCACGCCGATCGGCGAAATCGCCGGGCGGATGTCCAAGGCAATCAGCCAGAGCGCGAGCAGGTTCAACGCCTCGGGCGGTCTTGCCCTTGTCAACTTCCCCGGCGGCGGGGCGGCGCGCGTCATCGATGCAACCGTGCAGACGTCGACCGGCGGTCGCGCCAGCATCGCCGGGGGCAAGGGCCTGACCTATTTCTGGCCGTCAGGAGTGATCCGGGTTGACGGGACGATCCGGACCGTCGGCGGCGGGCTGCCCGAAAGCGTCCTGGTGCTGAGGCAGCGGCGCGACGGAGGCCTGGACGGCGTCGGCAACTTCCGGCCCTACGTGGTCGACGGCTCGCGCTTGGCCCTGGGGACGCTTCGGTTCAACGCCCAGCCCGACGGAGCGACGGCGTTCAGCACCGTCGCCCGGCTGGACGGCCGCTTTCCGGGCGGCGTGGTGCGCGCGCTCAACCTGCCGATCAGCGGCCGGATGGGCAGCACCACCGGGATCGAGGTCGGCCGCGAATGCATGGTGGTCAGCTTCGATTATCTGCGGATGAAGCAGTTTCAGCTCGGCCGCACCCGGTTGCCGATCTGCCCGACCGGGCCGGCGATCATCTCGCAGGCGCCAGGCGGGCCGTTGCGAGTCGCCGGGCGGATCAACGGCCTGGCGCTCGCCGGCACCGTCGGCGGATCGCCGGTCAGCCTGAATTCCAGCAACGTGCTGCTCAGCCAGACCGGCTTCAACGCCACCAATGCCGCCCTTCGGCTGGGGAAGTCGGCGACGTCGCCGGTGGTGGTCAACGCCGCCAACATTCGCGGGACTTTCGCCGGAGGCGGCGCGAGCGGGACGCTGAGCGGTGCCGACGCCGTGGTCGGCACGGTGCCTGTAACGATGAGCGAGATGGACGGGCGCTGGCGTTTCACCGACGCCGGCGCACTGACGGTCGATGGAGGAATGCTGGTCAGCGACCGCAGCGACCCGGCCAAATTCTATCCGCTGCGCTCGAACGACGCGCGCTTCACGATGGTCGACAACCGGATCACCGCGACCGCCGGCCTGCGGCACCCCGACAGCGGGACGCTGGTCACCAACCTGTCGATGAACCACAATCTCAGCAGCGGCGCCGGGGAAGCGACTTTGGACGTGCCGGGGATCGCGTTCGGCCCCGGTCTGCAGCCGGACGAGCTGACGCCAGTCACCGAAGGCGTGGTGGCGCTCGTCAACGGCGTGCTCAGGGGTCAGGGCAGGATCAACTGGTCGGGCGGGGGCAAGATCACCTCGACCGGCGATTTCTCGACCGCCAACATGAGCCTGGCGGCGCCCTTCGGGCCGGTCACAGGGTTGACCACCAGCCTTCACTTCACCGATCTGCTCGGGCTCGAAACGGCTCCGGGTCAGGTCGCCGCGATCCGATCGATGAACCCCGGCATCCAGGTCGACAATGGCGTGATCCGTTACCAGCTGCTGCGCGACCAGCTAGTGAAGGTCGAGCGCGGCGAATGGCCGTTCATGGGCGGACGGCTGATTCTCGAGGAAACGGTGCTCAACTTCGGCGCGCCGAGCCAGAAGCGGCTGACCTTCCGCGTCGAAGGGTTCAACGCCGACACCTTCGTCGACACGCTCGGCTTCCCCGGGGTCGAAATCACCGGCATCTTCGACGGGGTGCTGCCAATGATCTTCGACGAGAGCGGGGGCCGGATCGTCGGCGGCCGCCTCGATTCCCGGCTGCCCGGCGGCCGCCTCACCTACGTCGGCGCAACGCCGAAGTTGGGCTTGCCCGCCCGGCTTGCGCTCCAGCTTCTTACCGACCTTCGCTACCGTTCGCTGATCGTCCGCCTGGATGGCGATCTCGCCGGGGAATTCGGAACCCGGCTGACCTTCGATCAGGTTGCGCTCGGCGAAGGCCGCGTCGCCGGCCTGCTGCGCTCCGTCAATCGGGTACCTTTCAAGCTCAATCTTAGCATCAACGGGCCGTTCCGCGCGCTGATCAACATGTCCAAGGGATTCCGCGACCCGACCCAGGTGATCGCGCCTGTGCTGCCCTTCCCGATCGATTCTCCGAGCCTCAACGTGACCACGCGGCGTATCGAGAAACAGACCGAGCAGACGCAGACGCCGCCTGCGAAAACCGAACAACGCCCCCAAACGACACCGTGAAGCGAGAAACGACATGACCATTCCCAAGGACAAGAAGACCAGGGCCGGCGCGATCGCGGTGGCGCTGCTGTCGGTGCCGCTGTCCAGCTGCATCACCGTCAAGGCGCCCGACAAGCCGATCGAGATCAACCTCAACGTCGACATCACCCAGGAGGTCTTGGTGCGGCTGCAGCAGGACGTGCAGCAGTTGATCAACCAGAATCCAGAGGCGTTCCCGCCGGCGCCGGCAAAACCATGAGGACGATCATGAAAGCCGGTGTCTTGCTTGGGCTGGCCGCCGCATCCCTCGCGCTTCCGGCGGTTGCGGCCCAGAATCCCGCGACCATCGATGCCGCCAGGCAAGCCGGGATGATCGGCGAGCGCTACGACGGCTACATGGGGTTCGTTGGAACGCCGTCGGTCGAGCTGCGAAGACAGGTGGGGGCGGTGAACCTTCGCCGCCGCAACCTCTACATAGGGCTTGCCGCACGCCGCAACGTCAGTGCATCGGTGGTCGGGATTGCCACCGCCTGCGAGCTCGTCCCGCGCCTTTCGGCCGGCCAGTTCTACATGCTTAGCGACAGCGTCTGGCGCCGGCGGATCGCCGGCCGGCCGGTGGCGCTGCCGGCGTACTGCACGAACTGACCATTGCCGGCTGGCCGCGGTTGACTAGCCGCGGCCCACTTCATAAAGGGGCCGCGCCTTGGCGGAATCGTGTTTCGCCATGTTCTTCGCCTTACCTGTCCTCGCATTTGGCCGGGGCGACGCACAGGAGAAGATCGTGGTCGATCACGATGATGACGAGGTACCGATCCTTCCACCCGATGCTCGACTGAAGTCGCTTGATCAGCGATTAGATCAAATACAGCGGGAAGAGGCAGAAAAAGGCCGAAAGGTGCGCGCCGGGCGCGTCCGTCAATTCGGACAGCGGATGGCGGCGCAGATGATCGGTGCTCCGGCGGGAGGATTGTTGTTCGGTTGGGGATTGGACACGCTGTTCAAGACAAAGCCGCTATTCATGATCATCCTGATGTTTGCCGGCTTCGGCATCGGAATCAGGAACGTGTATCACTGGACTAAGTCGACGCCTCCCAGCGGTGATCGGCCGGAATAAAGGTAGGGAATTTCAGTGGCGGGCGAGACGAAATTCGATCCGATGCACCAGTTCGAGGTGCATCCGATTGTCCCACTCCATATCGGCAATTACGACATCAGCCTGACGAACAGCTCGCTGTGGATGCTGATTGCGTTGGGCGTCGTCGCCTCCTTCATCGCTCTCGGCATGAAACGCGAGCTGGTTCCTGGCCGCTGGCAGATGGCAGTCGAAGAAATCACCGGCATGACTGAGAGGATGGCCGGCTTGACGATTGGCCCTGAAGGCAAGAAGTTCGAGCCTCTCCTGTTTTCGTTGTTCACTTTCATCCTAGTCGCCAACTTCCTCGGAATTCTGCCGTTTGCAGTGATACCGGGCTTGCACCCGTTCGCCACGACCAGCCATTTCTCGATCACTGGCGTACTTGCGGTTATCAGCTTTTCGATCGTCCTTGTCGTCGGCTTCGCTAGGCACGGTCTGCACTTCTTCACGCTATTCCTCCCGCCCGGCGTGCCTTGGTACATGCAGGTTTTCCTGTTCCCGATCGAGTTGATCAGCTTTATCGTTCGCCCGTTCAGCCTTGGCCTACGTCTGTTCGTGGCGATCTTCGCCGGTCACGTGCTGATGGAAGTCTTTGGAAACTTCATCGTCAACGGCTTCAACGGTGGGGCCATAGGCATGGGCGTTGGCGCGCTCAGTTTCGCATTCGTCGTGTTCATCTCCGTTCTCGAAATCTTGGTGGCCCTCATCCAGGCCTACGTTTTCACCCTTCTCACCGCAGTCTACTTAAACGACGCGGTCAACCTTCACTAATTTCAATCAAAGGAGTTTCATCATGGATCTTGCAGCAGCTCAGGTTATCGGTGCCGGCCTTGCGGCGATTGGCGTCGGTGCCGCCGCTATCGGCGTTGGCAATGTCTGGGGTCCTTTCCTCGAGAGCGCGGTTCGGAATCCCGCTGCTTCGGACGGGCAGTTCACCCGCGTTCTAATCGGCTTCGCTCTCGCCGAGCTGCTCGGCCTGATCGCCTTCGTCGTGGCGATGATCATTCTCTACGCACCGCCGTCGGCCTAATTAACAGTCTCGCTTAGGGGAAAAGAACCATGCCCCAGATCAACCAAATCTCCGAGATATTCATCTCGCAGCTGTTCTGGCTGCTGCTGGTGTTCGGCATGATTTACTTCGTCATCGGGCGGGGCATGGTGCCGAAAATCCGCGGCGTGGTCGAGCAGCGCGATGCCAAGATAACCAGCGACCTCGACGAGGCGCAGCGCGCCCGCGACGAAGCAGAGAAGACGGAAAGCGCGTATCGCGAGCGCATGAACGCAAGTCGTGCTGAGGCGATGAAGCTCGCTCAGGCCGCCAAGCAGGCTGCCGCTCGCGACGCGGAAGAGCGGACGAGGGCGGTCGACAGCCAAGTCGGCGGCAGGATCGCCGAGGCCGAGGCCCGCATTCGCGCATCGGTGGAGACGGCGATGCGCGATCTGGACTCTGTCGCTGCCGAAGCCGCCGGCGAGCTCGTCGCCAAGCTCACCGGGCAGGGCGTACCCGCCGACGAAGCGCGGCAGGCAGTGAAGGCGGTGCTCCATGGCTGAAGCTCATCCCACAGCGGCGACCGAGACCCACTCGACTACCGAGACTCCTGCCCCAGCTGGCGATATTCACGCGCCGCCGAGCTTCTACGGCGTTACGGCACCGATGTTCATCGCCTTGGCAATGCTGGTGGTGATTGGGGTGATGATCTGGAAAAAGGTGCCGGCCGCGATCGCCAGGGCGCTCGACCACAAGATCGCCGGGATCCGCGAGCAGCTGGCCGAGGCCGAAGCGCTGCGCAAGGAAGCCGAGGCACTGAAGGGCGAATATGAGGCGAAAGCCGCGGCCGCCGCGGCGGATGCTGCGGCAATGGTCGAGCGGGCCAGGCACGAATCCGATGCGCTGCTCGCCAAGGCCCGGCAGGATGCCGAAGCGCTGGTCGAGCGCCGCACCCGCATGGCCGAGGAACGGATCGCCGCGGAAGAGCGCGCCGCGGTTCAGCAACTGCGCGCCGCCGCGGCCGACGCCGCAACCCGCGCCGCCGCCCGGCTGATCGCCGAGCGCGTCGACGCTGGCGCGGACTCAGCGATGGTCGACGCGGCGATCAGCGAGATCGGCCGCCGGTAGGGGAGGGCCGCGGCCTAGCCCTGGCTGTGCTGGTCACCCTCGGCGCTGACGCCTTCGAGCGCGTGATGAGCGCTTTCGTCGTTGGTTTCGCGGCTGAGGTCGCCAAGGCTGACGATCCCGCACAGCTGCTCATTCTCGTCGAGCACCGGAAGCCGGCGCACCTGTGCCTCGCTCATCCGCATTGCCACTTCCTCGACGTCGTCGTCGATCCGGGCGCAAACCACATTGTCGGTCATCAGCTCGCGGACCTGGGTCTCCGGCCCGTAACCGCGGGCGACTCCGCGAACCGCGATGTCGCGGTCGGTGATCATCCCGATCAGTTTGCCGCCGTCGCTGACCGGCATCGAGCCCGCATCCTCGCGAAGCATGAATGCGGCGGCTTCCTGCGCCGTCTGGTCGGGGGTGACGGTCTGAACATCACGGGTCATCACGTCTCTGATCTTCATCGCTCGCGCTCCTGCTTGGCTTGAATGCGGTCAGAACGAACGGCGGCGGTCGGTGTTGCCAGCCTCAGGGCACGTTCTCGGTCAGGAGGTCGTAGGTGGCGACCATTTCGTCATTCTGGTTGAACACCTCCACCGCCCAGCGGACTTGCCCGGTGTCTTGCGACTTGATCGATTTGGCGCGCACGGAAAGCTCCACCCGCATCGAATCGCCCGGGTAGAGGGGGGTCAGGAAGCGCAAATTCTCGAGGCCGGTGTTGGCAAGCACGGGACCGGGATCGGGATCGACGAACAGCCCCGCGGCGAACGACAGGACCAGATAACCGTGGGCGACCCGGCCTTCGAAGATCGGCGAGGCCTTGGCCGCTTCCTCGTCCATGTGGGCGTAGAATCTGTCGCCGGTGAAATGGGCGAAATGCTCGATATCCTCGATGCTTACGCTGCGGCTTTCAGTCTTCCACGTGTCGCCGATGTGGAGCTCGCTCATCGTCCGGCGGAACGGATGGACGTCGATGACGTGCTTGGGCGCGCCCGGGATATATTGGCTGGAGATTGCCGCGATCATCGTCGGCGACGACTGGATCGCGGTGCGCTGCATGTAATGCTTGACGCCGCGCACGCCGCCCATCTCCTCGCCGCCGCCGGCGCGGCCGGGGCCCCCGTGGACGAGGACCGGAAGCGGCGAGCCGTGGCCCGTCGACTCCTTATGATTGTCGCGGTCGACGATCAGCATCCGCCCGTGAAACGAACCGGCACCGAGCACGAAATCGCGCGCCGCATCGGTCGAATGCGTGAACATCGACAGCACCAGGCTGCCGCGGCCGCGGTTGGCGAGCGCGATCGCGTCTTCGATGTCCTTGTAGGGCATGATCGTCGACACCGGCCCGAACGGCTCGACGTCGTGCGGCGCGGCGCACGCCCAGGGGTCGTCGGCGCGGAGAAGCACCGGGGACAAGAAGGCGCCGCCTTTGACCGGCTCCGCGGCAGGATCTCCGGCAACAATGCGCGCGCCCGCGGCTTCCAGAACCGCGATCTTCTCCCGCACGTCGTCACGCTGCGCCGTGCTGACCAAGGCGCCCATGCGGGTGTCCGCGTCGCGCGGATCGCCGATCTTGGTTTTGGCAAGCCGCTCGCGCAGCGCTCCCTCGAGCGCATCCATATGCTCGGCAGGAGCGAGCGCGCGGCGGATGGCGGTGCATTTCTGCCCCGCCTTGACCGTCATCTCGATGGCGATTTCGCGCACGAACAGGTCGAATTCGGGCGTTTCTGGTGCCGCATCGGGGCCGAGCACCGAGGCGTTGAGGCTGTCCTGCTCGGCGACGAATTTGACGCTCTCGCGAAGCACATTGGGGTGCGAGCGCAGCTTGAGCGCGGTGTTCGCCGAGCCGGTGAAGCCGACCACGTCCTGGCTGGTCAAATACTCGAACAGATCGCCGATGCCGCCGACGATCAGCTGGATCGCGCCTGGTGGTACGAGGCCGCTTTCGATCATCACCCGGAACGCGGCTTCGGCGACGTAGGCGGTCGCAGAGGCCGGCTTGACGATCGCCGGCATGCCCGCAAGCAGCGCCGGGGCGAGCTTTTCGAGCATTCCCCACACCGGGAAGTTGAAGGCGTTGATGTGCAGTGCGACGCCTTGGAGCGAGGTGTAGATGTGCTGGCCGACAAATGTGCCGCTCTTCGATAAAGGCTCGAGCGCTCCGTCGAGCAGCACATGCGCGTCCGGAAGCTCGCGGCGGCCCTTGGAGGAGAAAGAGAAGAGGGTGCCGGCGCCGCCTTCGATATCGATCCAGCCGTCCTTGCGGGTCGCGCCGGTTTGATAGTTCAGCTCGTACAGCTCTTCCTTGCGGGCCATGATCGCCAGGCCGAGCGCCTTGAGCAACCGCGCCCGTTCGTGGAAAGTCATCTTGCGCAGCGCCGGCCCGCCGACCTCACGCCCGTGGCGGAGCATCGCGGCGAAATCGATGCCGCCGGATCCTGTGACGGCGACGGGCGCTCCGTCGATGGCGCTGGCGATTTCGGAGAGTTCACTGTCGCCGGGGAGCCAGTGGTCCTGCGCGTAATTGAGAAGCTGCGGCGTTTTCATATCTATCTATAGTCCGGTGAACGTAGGTGCGCGTTTCTCCAGGAACGCCGCTACGCCTTCGCGATAATCTTGCGTGAAGCCAAGGCGACGCATTTCGTCGCGCTGGAGGTCAAGCTCCTGGTCGAGGGTGCGGCTCCAGGTCGAGCGTAAGATCGACTTAATCGCGGCGAGGCCGAGGGGCGGCAGCGACGCGAGCTTGGCGGCTAAAGCATCAACTTCCGCGTCGAGATGCTCATCGTCGACGCATTTCCAAATCAGGCCCCACTCAGCGGCTTTTTCCGCCGGCAGCGGCTCGCCGGTGAGCGCCAGCCCGAGCGCGCGCGCCTGGCCGACGAGGCGCGGCAAGGCCCAGCTTCCGCCGCTGTCGGGGATTAGCCCGATAGCCGAGAAGCTCTGGATGAACTTCGCTGATCGCGCCGCGACGACCAGGTCGCAGGCAAGTGCGATATTGGCCCCGGCGCCGGCGGCGACGCCGTTGACTCGGGCGATGATCGGCTGCGGCAGCGCGGTCAGCGTGCGGATGAGCGGGTTCCAGCAGGCCTCGACCATCTCGCCAAGGTCCACCGCCTCGCCGGGAGGGACGGCGCGGTCGTTGAGGTCCTGGCCGGCGCAAAAACCACGGCCGGCGCCGGTGAGGATGACGACGCGGGCGTCGCCGAGGCTCGCAAGCGCATCGCGCAGCTCCGCGTGCATCGCGGCGGTGAAGCTGTTGAGCCGATCGGGGCGGTTGAGGGTGATGCGCGCGACGGCGCCCTCGGCCTTGAAGTCGATGGTCTCGTAAGCCATGCCCCGGCCTAGCCAAGGAGTGGGCGTGGACGCAAACGAACTTGCTTCGAAGGTCGCCGGCGCGATGCTCGCGGCGGAAGGTACCGGCCCCGCCTGGGGCATCCGCATCGAGGAGGCGCGCGCCGGCTACGTCCGCATTTCCATGACGCTCCGCGCGGACATGCTTAACGGCCACCGGATCGCCCACGGCGGCATAGTCTTTGCGCTCGCCGACACGGCCTTCGCCTACGTCTGCAACGGCCGCAATGAGCGAGCGGTCGCGGCGCAGGCGTCGATTGTCTTCCTCGGCAGTGCTCAGGAAGGCGAGACGCTGCTCGCCGAAGCCGAAGAAATGGCAAGCGAAGGCAGAAGCGGGGTTACTCGCGTTGCCGTCCGAACGAACGGCGGCCGCGCGGTCGCCGAGTTCACCGGCTACTCGCGCACCATCGGCGGAGCGGTCATCGAGATTTGAACGTTACAGCCCCAAGGACTACATCGACCCCATGTACACCACCGAATTGCAGAAGACGGCCAAGATCGAGAACCTCGAGGACCCCAAGCTCCTCGAGGCGTTCGAGGCGCGGGTTGCCGCCGACGAGTTCATCGAGCCCAAGGACTGGATGCCCGAGGCGTACCGGCGAACGCTCACTCGCCAGATCAGCCAGCATGCGCACAGCGAGATCGTCGGCATGCTTCCGGAGGGCAATTGGATCGGCCGTGCGCCGAGCCTTCGCCGCAAGGCGATCCTGCTCGCAAAGGTGCAGGACGAGGCCGGCCACGGGCTCTACCTCTATTGCGCGGCGGAGACGCTGGGCGTCGGCCGCGACGATCTCACCGAGGCTTTGCTCAGCGGCAAGGCAAAATATTCGACCATCTTCAATTACCCGACGCTGACCTGGGCGGACATCGGCGCGATCGGCTGGCTGGTCGACGGCGCCGCGATCATGAACCAGGTGCCGCTGCAGCGCACCAGCTATGGCCCGTACGCGCGGGCGATGGTTCGGGTGTGCAAGGAAGAAAGCTTCCACCAGCGCCAGGGCTACGAGATCATGATTGCTCTCGCTAACGGGTCGCACGAGCAGAAGCGAATGGCGCAGGACGCGCTCAACCGCTGGTGGTGGCCGTCGCTGATGATGTTCGGGCCGCCCGACGAGGACAGCCCCAACACCGCCCAGTCGATGCGCTGGCGGATCAAACGCGAAACGAATGACGAGCTTCGCCAGAAGTTTGTCGACATCACCGTGCCGCAGGCGGACTTCCTCGACCTCAGCGTTCCAGACCCGGACCTCAAGTGGAACGAGGACAAGGGCGGCTACGATTTCGGCGAGATCGACTGGGACGAATTCTATGCGGTGGTGAAGGGGCAGGGCCCTGTCGCGATGGAGCGGATGGAAGCCCGGCGCAAGGCCTGGGACGACGGCGCCTGGGTGCGCGAGGCGGCCGCTCAGCACGAGGCGAAGCGGCGGACAAGGGCGGCGGCGTGACCGGTGACTGGCCGCTCTGGGAAGTCTTCATTCGCAGCAAGGGCGGTCTTTCGCATCGCCACGTTGGCAGCGTTCATGCTCCTGACGAAGAGCTCGCAATGCGGCACGCGCGCGACACCTACACGCGGCGGCAGGAAGGGGTGAGCCTGTGGGTGGTGCGGTCGTCGCAGATCGTCGCTTCCGACCCTGACGAGGCCGGCGAACTGTTCGAGCCGGCCGCGGACAAGGTTTACCGGCATCCGACTTTCTACGACATCCCGGATGAGGTGAAGTACATCTGATGCCGGCGCTGCCGCCGATCCGGCCCGAAGACGAGGCGGTCGCGGAGCGCGAGCGGCCGCGCGGTGCGTTCGATGCGCCCGAGGAGCTTGGTCACGACGGCGGGCGGTTCGATTATCTGCTGCGGCTTGGCGACGACGCACTGATCCTCGGCCAGCGGCTTAGCGAATGGTGCGGCCACGCACCGGCGCTCGAGGTCGACCTCAGCCTCGCCAACCTCGCGCTCGACCTGATTGGCCAGGCGACCTACGCGCTCAACGAGGCGGGTGATTGCGAGGGCAAGGGCCGCGACGGCGATGCGCTCGCCTTCCGCCGTGACGTCCTCGATTTCCGCAATTGCCTGCTGGTCGAACAGCCCAACGGCGACTTCGCGCGAACGATCGCGCGGCAGCTGCTTTATTCGACCTGGCAGCACATGCTGCTGGAGCGGCTGACAATCTCGTCCGACCCGTTCCTGGCCGCATTCGTTGCCAAGGCGGTCAAGGAAGTCGCCTACCACCGCGAGCTGGCCTCGGAATGGGCGGTGCGGCTCGGCGACGGAAGCGAGGAAAGCGCCCGGCGCATGGCCGATGGGCTCGACTGGTGCTGGCGCTTTATCCCCGAGCTGTTCGAGGTCGACGAGACGATTGAGCCGCTGGTCGCTCGCGGCGTTGCGCCCGATCCGCGCAGCTTCGAGGATGAGTATCGCTCGGCATTGGCAGCAGTGCTCGGCGAGGCGAAGCTCCAGGTGCCGGCCGACCAGCGACCGATCCTCGGTGGGCGGCGCGGGCACCACAGCGAGCATCTCGGCCACATCCTGGCGCCGATGCAATATCTGCAGCGCACCTACCCTGACGCGACCTGGTGAGCGCTCGTTTCTACCCGCTGGTGGTGGCGGAAATCGTGCCCGAGACCGCCGAGGCCAACTCCATCCGTTTCGAGATTACCGAAGAGCTTCAGCGCACCTTTGCGTTCCGCGCCGGCCAGCATCTGACGCTCAAGGCCGATATCGACGGCGAAGAGGTTCGCCGCAGCTACTCGCTGTGCACCGCGCCGGATGAGCAGGACTGGATGGTGACGGTAAAGCGCATTGCCGGCGGGGTATTTTCCAACTGGGTTGGCGACATGCTCAAGCCCGGCGACACGCTTGACGTCATGCCGCCGCACGGCAGCTTCACCACCGGCTTCGACGCGGCGCGGCGGCGGCAACTGGTCGGCATCGCCGGCGGATCGGGGATCACCCCGGTGATGTCGCTGCTGCGAACGACGCTCGCCAACGAGCCGGAAAGCCGCTTCACCCTGCTTTACGGCAACCGCGACAGCAGCTCGATTATCTTTCTGGACGAGCTGGCAAACCTCAAGGATCGGCACATGGGCCGGCTCGATCTCCATCATTTCCTCGCCGAGGAAGAGGGGGATTTCGAACTGTTCAACGGCATGCTCGACCGAGCCCGCTGCGACGAGGCGATCGAGCATCTGATCGGCGAGCCCGGGAGCGTCGACGGCTGGTTCATCTGCGGGCCCGGCGCGATGATGGACGCCGCCGAAGCCGCGCTCACCGGCCGCGGAGTCGAGCGCGAGCGCATCCACATCGAGCGCTTCACCGCCGATCGCCCGCCGGAATCCTTGGTCAAGGAGATGGCGGAGCTGCAGAGCAAGGCGGCGGGGATCATGATGTCGGTGACCCTCGACGGGCGGACGCGCCGCGTCGAGTTCACGGCCGCCAACATCCTCGACAGCGCGCGCGAGGCGGGGCTGCCGGCGCCGTTCGCCTGCAAGGCCGGGGTGTGCGCGACCTGCCGCGCCAGAGTCACCGGTGGAAAGGTCGAGATGGCGGCCCGCTACGGGCTTACCGACGAAGAGGTCGAGGCGGGTTATGTGCTCACCTGCCAATCGGTGCCCGCGGGAGACGGAGTCGCGGTGGATTACGACGCATGAGCGTCATCGCGACGAGCGTAGCGACGCGGCGATCCAGGTGGATTGCTTCGCTTCGCTCGCAATGACGGACAACTCGCGCTACTCCACTCCCATGCTGAGCGAGACGCACGCGAGGGCAAGGGGGCTTGCCAATCTTCCGCCGGTGACCAGCGATTCGCTGCTCGCGCTGATCGCCATGGCCAATGCCGACCCGCGCATCGACAAGATCGACGTGGGCGTTGGCGTGTTCCGCGACGGCGCGGGGAACACGCCGATCCTGAAGGTAGTGAAAGAGGCGGAGCGGCGGCTGCTCGAGACGCAGTCGACCAAGGCCTATTTGGGAAGCGCGGGCGACAAGCGTTTCGCCGAACTGATCGGTCCGATACTGCTTGGATCGCACGCCGATGACGAGCGCATTGGCGGGCTGCAGACGCCCGGCGGTTGCGGCGCGCTGCGGCTTGGGTTCGAGCTGATCGCGACAGCCAACCGCGAGGCACGCGTGCTGGTCGGCACCCCGACTTGGCCCAACCATCCGCCGATCATCCGTGCAGTCGGGCTCGAGCAGTTCGACTACCCCTATTACGAGCGCGGGCAGGCGGCGATCCGCTTCGACGAAATGCTCGAAACCTTCCGCTCGGCGCGGCCGGGCGACGTCGCCTTGCTTCACGGCTGCTGCCACAACCCGACCGGCGCCGACTTGAGCGAAGAGCAGTGGCGCGAAGTCACGCGGGTCGTCTCCGAAGCCGGGCTGATCCCGTTCATCGACATCGCCTACCAGGGCTTCGGGCGCGGGCTCGAGGAAGATGCCGCCGGCGTTCGGATGATGGTCGAGGCGTGCGACGAGGTCATCATCGCGCAGAGCTGCGACAAGAATTTCAGCGTCTACCGCGACCGCGTCGGTTCGCTGTGGGTGAAAACCGGATCGCGCGAGACGACAGCCACGGCGATCGCCCACGTCTGCCAGCGCGCCCGCGAAATGTGGTCGATGCCGCCCGATCACGGCGCCGCCGCAGTGCGCATAATCCTCGACGACCCAGAGCTCAGCGCCAACTGGCTGGTCGAGCTCGCAGCCATGCGCGACCGGATCAATTCGGTGCGCGCGCGGCTCGCCGCGGCCGATCCGCGACTCGCCTTTATCGGCCGCCAGTTCGGCATGTTCTCGATGCTGCCGCTGTCGAAGGAGCAGGTGCTGAAGCTTCGCGAGAGCCATGGCATCTACATGGCCGACAGCGGGCGGTTCAACGTCGTCGGCATGTCCGACGAGGCGGTCGACCGCTTCACCACGGCGATCGTGGACGCGATGGATGGCTGACGCCGACGCTGCTCGATTTACCGGCGCGGCGGTCGAGTGGGCGCGGGTGGTGCGCCTCGTCCTCACCAGCCGCGAGATGGACCGGTTGGAAGAGCAGGAGCTCGTTCCGGCGAAGAAGATCCTTTACCAGTTTTCGGCCCGCGGCCACGACATGGCGCAGGTGATGCTCGGCCTCCATCTCAAGGACGGAGACGCGGCTAACGGTTATTACCGGTCGCGGCCGTTGCTGCTTGCGCTTGGCGTTCCGCTTGCCGACGCGCTCGGCTCGGGAATGGGGCTCGCGGGTGGCTATTCCGACGGGCGCGATATCGGCGTCGTGTTCAATTATCCCAATCCGGGAGGAGCGCACGCGCTGCCGATGAGCGGCGGGGTTGGCGCCCAATACACGCCCGCGGTTGGCTGGGCGCAGGCGTGCCGGTACCAGTCGGAAGTGCTCGGCGAAGGCCCCGGCGACGCGATCGCGCTGGTGCTTGGCGGGGACGCCAGCTGCGCCACCGGCGGCTTCTGGTCGGCGCTAACAATTGCCACCACGCAACGATTGCCGCTGCTGATTTACATCGAGGACAATGGCTACGGAATCTCGGTGCCGTCCGAATATCAGACGCCGGGCAAGGACATCGCCGCCAACCTCGCCAGCTTCCGCGGCCTGACCATCTTCAACGGTGACGGCACCGAGCCCGACCAGGCGGCGCAATTGATCGAGGATGCGGTTCGGCATGTTCGGACCGAGCGCTCGCCGGCGTTGCTGCGGCTGACCGTGCCGCGGCTGGAAGGGCATAGCGCGCAGGATACGCAGACTTACAAGAGCGAGGACGAGGTGGCGTCCGAGTGGGCCCGCGACCCACTGCCCAAGCTCAAGGCGCAATCCGGTCTGTCCGACCGCGACTGGCAGGCGATCGAGCGCGAAGTGGCGGCCGAGGTCGCTGCCGCGCTTGCCGAAGCGGAGTCGCAGGGTGTCTCGGACCCGGACCGGGTGACCGAACACGTCTTCTTCGAAGGCGAAATGCAGCAAGTCGGCGGCTTGTGGAATTCGGGCTACCAGCCGCCTTCCGCAACCCAAGAAGCGCAAGGCGCGGGCCAGCGGATCAACATGGTCACCGCGATCCGCCGCACGCTCGAGCAGGAGCTTCAAAACAACCCCCGCGTGCTTCTGTTCGGAGAAGACATTGGCCCCAAGGGAGGCGTGCATGCCGTCACGCTGGGCTTGCAGGAAAAGTTTGGCGTCTCTCGCGTGTTCGATACGTCGCTGAACGAGGAAGGTATCGTCGGCCGGGCCGTCGGAATGGCGCTCGCCGGGCTGATGCCGGTGCCGGAAATCCAGTTTCGCAAATATTCGGAGCCGGCGACCGAGCAGATCCACGATTGCGGGACGATGCGCTGGCGCACCCACAACCGGTTCGCCGCGCCCATGGTGCTTCGAGTGCCCGGCGGCTTCTTCAAGTGCGGCGACCCGTGGCACAGCATGACCAACGAGGTCGAATTCGTTCACAATCCCGGCTGGAAGGTCGCGGTACCGTCCAATGCTGAGGACGCGGTCGGGCTGCTGCGGGAAAGCCTTCGCGGCAACGATCCGGTGATCTTCTTCGAGCATCGGGCGATGCTCGACGATGCCTGGGCGCGGCGGCCGTGGCCGGGCGACGATTACGTGCTCGGCTTCGGTCGGGCGAAGACGACGAGGGTCGGCGACCGGATCACGATCGTTACCTGGGGCGCGATGGTGCCGCGCTGCGAAGCCGCCGCGGAAGGGGTCTCCGCCGACGTGATCGATCTTCGTACATTGATGCCGTGGGATCGCGAGATGGTGCTCGAGAGCGTCCGCCGCACCCGCCGCTGCCTGATCGTCCACGAGGATCTGCGCACCGGCGGTTTCGGCGCGGAGATTGCGGCCGTGGTCGCCGACGAGGCGTTCCTCGACCTCGACGCGCCGGTTGCGCGGGTGACGATGCCGGACATTCCGAGCCCGCACCACCCGAAGCTGCTCGCGTGGGCGGTGCCGTCGGTTGAGAAAATTCGCGCCGAAATCGACCGGCTGGTGGGGTTCTAAGAGCGTGATCGAGGTCCGCGTTCCGGACGAGCAGGAGGGTACCAAGGCGGTTGTCCGCTCCTGGCTCAAGCAGGTCGGCGACAGCGTCGCGGTCAACGACCCGCTGGTCGAGCTTGAGACCGACAAGGTTACCCAGGAGGTTCCGGCGCCGGCGGCGGGGGTGCTTGCGGAGATCCTGCTCGACACGGATGCGGAAGCGGTGCCGGGCGCGGTGCTGGGACGGATCAGCGCTGAAGATGCAGCAACAGAATCCGTTCGTGCCGAGCAAAGTCGAGGCGCGCCTGCCGAGCCGTCCGAACCACGCCCCTCGACTTCGCTCGGGACGAACGGAGATTTGGAAACAAGGTTGTCCCCCTCGGTCCGCCGCGCGTGCCTGCAACACGGGATCGACCCGGCGCGGCTCGCGGGCACGGGGCGGGGCGGGCGGGTCACTCGCGAGGATGTCGACAAGGCGGTGGCGCAAGCGACCGTCGTCAGTGTCGGCGAGCCCGCAACCGCCCAGCCGCGCCACTTTGCCGGCGCCGACATCCCGCACGACCCGATGCGGTTGAGGATCGCCGAGAACATGATCCGTGCGGTTTCGACGCAGCCGCACGTCACCGCGGTGTTCGAAGCCGACTTTTCGGCAATCGTCGCGCACAAGGCGGCGATTGCCGCGCGCGGGGTGAAGCTTAGTTACACCGCCTACGTCGTCGAGGCGGCCGCCCGCGCGATGGCCGCGGCGCCGGCGATCAACGGCCGCTGGGAAGACGACCGGACCGCGATCTCGCCGACCATCGACATCGGCGTCGGCACCGCGCTTGGCGAAAAGGGCTTGGTCGTCCCGGTGGTGAAGGACGCGGGCTCGCTTTCGCTTGAGAAGATCGGCGCCAGGCTGGATGACCTGACCCGCCGCGCCCGCGACGGCAAGCTGACCGGCGCCGACGTTTCGGGCGGAAGCTTCACCATCTCCAACCACGGCGTTTCCGGCTCGCTGCTCGCAGCTCCGATCATCCTCCACTCCGGCCAGGCGGCAATCCTCGGCATCGGCAAGCTCGAAAAGCGCGTGGTGGTGCGCGAGATCGGCGGGCAGGACGCGATCCTGGTTCGCCCGATGGCTTATGTGACGCTGACCATCGACCACCGAGTCGTCGACGGGCACCAGACGAACGCGTGGCTGACCCGCTTCGTCGAACTGATCGAGACCCGCGAGCAGCCGTAGGAACTGCGGCGCCTGCCCGTGGTTGACCTTCCGACGCGATGGAGGTCCCGCACATGGCTGGCAAGGAACGAGACGAGCAAGGCACGAACGCTACGCAAAAGGCACTGATCGGGGCTGCGGTCGCCGCAGGCGCGGTGGCCTTGTTCTTCGGCCGCCGCAACGCCGACAAGAGCGGCGATGGCGAGACGATCAGCGATGCGCCCGACCATGTGCGGAGAGATCGTGACAAGTCGAACCACGCGTTGGTCGGCAAGAGCGTTACGGTTGGCAAGCCCAAGCAGGAAATCTACGACTTCTGGCGCGATTTCACGCGCTTCCCGCAGTTCATGGACAATGTTCGGGAGGTCGAAAAGCTCGACGAGAAACGCTCCCGCTGGCGGATCGAGGCGCCTGCCGGGACCAGCGTCGATCTGGTTACGCGGATCACCGAAGACCGCTCCGGCGAGACCATTGCCTGGGAGAGCGAGCCGGAATCGCAGATCGCCACCCAGGGACGGGTCGAGTTCCTCGATTCCGCGCCCGGCCGCGGGACGATCGTTCGGCTGACGATGACCTACGACCCGCCCGGCGGGATCATCGGCCGCGGCATCGCCAAGCTGTTCCAGCGCGAGCCGCAAGTGCAGGCGCGGCGCGACCTGCGCCGCTTCAAGCAGCTGATCGAGACCGGCGAAGTGACCACCAATGCTTCGCCTTCGGGGCGCGGCGAAGATCCGGGCGAACCCAGACTTTAGGAGATCGAGACATGCGCGCACTCACCTGGCACGGCCGCCACGACGTCCGCGTCGACACGGTCGA